>NZ_JARXHW010000037.1:0-42892 GCF_031127805.1 Thalassobacterium maritimum
ACGCCTGGCTTAGTTGCCTGCTTGGCTGCGGATACGGGGTCTGAAGAACCCCGCTACGAAGAGAGCCCGATCTCCCCGCACTTTTAATCACACCCCCTCATCTATGGGAAGTGCTGTAAGGTTCGTAATCTTCTCGAAGTCCCAAATAATTGGAGTCTGAGGATCAACCATTCCGTCCTGATCAACGATAAAGATATCCGTCTTGGGAGAGCCATTGTCTTGATTCTCGCCCTCGCGGATGTATTGTCTAATCTCAGAATTAGTGACGGTGATCAGGAAAGTTGAAGATAAAGAGACATCGATTTGCTGCTGGTTCTTTCTAAGAGAAGTATCTTCTCAATGGCAAAGGAGTGTAAGCTGGAATCAACCAGAAAAACACTGGCTCGATGATTTTGCACTTCAGTATCGTCTATGATAAAGGCCGCGTTTCCGAAATCAGTATCCGTTCGGACAATGGCGGTGCGATCATTGCCACTCACGTAGTAGGTGGCATTTGAAACAATGATAAAATAAAAGTATGTATTTCATGGGCCCAAATGTTTTCAGTTCATGATGCTCACAAAGCTGTGCTGAATGCCATGTTATGTACAAAAAAGCGCCCGACGCACTGACGCACGTCGGACGCTTACCCATATTCTATCCCTAAAGAACTATTTACGACGACGTGTCACAGCGAAACCTAAAGATAATAGACCGCCCATTAGTGCGAAGCTACCCACTTCAGGAACCGCAGTCAAATAACCGCTGGCATCGATAAAAGCAGCACCACCGTTGAGCGTAATTTGGGAGAGCTGAGTGCTAGTCAATCCAGAGGCATCGGTGCCAAAGCGCACGCTATCCACACCTTCATCAAAATTTAGAATACTCAAGACAATCGAGTCGGTCCAAACCTCAGCACTGCTGTCTAAAAAGGACAGATCCGAATCACCTGCACCGAGGTCGATGATGGAACTTTCAGACAGCACGACCGTGCCCATTGTCTCCGAAAAACCGCCGGTGGCAAAAGTACCTCCGTCGAGTATCAGGCGACTCGCATCATTCAAACGTTCGGAAGCACCCAGTGCCAAGGAGCCTTCAGTCACTGTAGTCGCACCGGTATAAGTATTCTCCCCGTCTAGAGTCATGGTGCCAGTCCCCACTTTGGTTACCCCACCAGTGCCATAGATGACACCCGCATAATTGGTCGACATATCATTACTGCCAGTCGTGAGCGTCGCCGTACCTAGATCGACAAGTCCCTTAGTCGCATTACCGCCGGAGAGCGAGCCGATCGAGTTGTCGAAATCATTTAAATCCAACACACCATGCTTATCGTAGGTCCCGGTTCCCATGACGACTTCTGAATCCACCCCAAAGGCAGTGGTGGAACCAGCGCGCAGAGCGCCGCTCGTCACCGAAGTTTTACCAGTATAGGTATTATTACCTGAGAGCTGAATATAAGCACCGGCACCTTTATCGGTAACTCGTGCCACACCTCCTGCTCCGCTGATGTCCCCGGCAATCGTCACATACGAATTCCAAACGGAGGGTCCTACGCGAAGTGTTCCACTGTTTACTAAGATATTACGATTCTCATGTATGGTATAGGTGCCCGAGCCGAACTCAATGGTGTTGGTATTATTCACAATAATATTATTGGTCGCTGTCACTGGCACTGCGCCTAAGCTATTGTCGGCACTAATTTGAAAATAGCTAGTCGACACACCCCCCTCAAGAATCCAGTTGCCCGTAAATGCACTGTTATCGCCAGACACCCTTAACCGACCTTTCGAGCCAGACTTAGTAATCGAAGCTGAACCACTCAGATCCCCACTCAACACAAACTCTTTGGAAGTGCTCCCTGAACTAGTAGTATCAAAGGTGGTATTACTGTTCACCACCATATCCGCGGAAATGGTCACTTTAGGCCTACGCGCAGTCGAGGGCGCGGTCAACGAAACCGAGGCATTACCAGAGGATGTTTGAAAAATCAAACTCCCGCCCGTGCCTGCAGCGATGTTAAATGTACTGTTGCCGGTCGTCGCACCATTGTCCTCGAAGTTAAGCGTCCCCACCGTAATCGCTTGATTTAAATCAACGGTCTGCGGATTGGCTTGGTCGATAGAAACATCTGCAACTGCATCAATCGCATTTGGAAAAGGATTGCTTCCCCAATTCACATTATCGTCCCAATTATATGTGCCAGATGCAGTCTCTGTCCAGGTTTGCGCTTGTAAGTTCGTGGTAGAAAAACCAATCAGACTCAATGGAAGCGTGAGTAACAGGTGATTTCTTACGTATTTCTTATGATTCATAATAGAGGTAATTTGATAGGTTAGCAAGTAGAAAACTCAGTGACTATGAGACGAATATAATTGCACAACAAACAGTTTTAAGACTTATCAGTTAGGTTGATTAATCAGTCTCCACTCCCCCACACACGACCACCAAATGCCCGCACCAAGACCAGCCCGGATCAAAGACATTGCCGCCAAACTAGGATTGTCTAGCATGAGTGTCTCTGTCGCCCTGAGGGATATGCCGGGCGTATCCGACGAAACTCGCACGCGCGTCAAGAACTGCGCTCAAAAGATGGGCTACCAACCCGACCCCGCAATGTCAGCCCTCGCGGACTATCGCCGCAGGCAACGCCCCGCCAGCGCCTATGCACAGCTAGCCTACATCACCAATTACGAAAAGAAAGAAGATGCCGCCTGGTCCTTCGCCGAAGAATATTTAATCGGCGCCAAAGAGCGCGGCAAAGAATTTGGCTACGAAGT
Source organism: Thalassobacterium maritimum (assembly GCF_031127805.1). Classification (NCBI taxonomy): domain Bacteria; kingdom Pseudomonadati; phylum Verrucomicrobiota; class Opitutia; order Puniceicoccales; family Coraliomargaritaceae; genus Thalassobacterium; species Thalassobacterium maritimum. The sequence goes on from NZ_JARXHW010000037.1 coordinate 2,760, forward strand.
GGTGCCCTTCTGGCTACGCGAGAATGACATGAGCCAACGTCAGGCCAGCTCGATACTGTTCAATCGTGGCATTAAGGGGCTACTAATTGCGCCCATGCCCGAAGAATATGGATGCCTGGACTTGACCTGGAAATATTTCGTATCGGTCGCTCTGGGCACATCGCTGGTAAAGCCGGAATTGGATCAGTTCTCCTTCGACCATCATCGGGCAATGCAACTCACGATCGGGGAGTTACGCTGCCGAGGCTACCGACGGATCGGCCTTGCCATGCTTCAGCAACGTAGCGCTCGACTACTACACGAATCCTTAGATACATTTTTAGGAGAACATTACCGTGACCCGACGTTAGTTAAAATCAAACCGCTACTCCCCCAATATTATAACTCTGAAGAGTTTTGGCAGTGGTTTGATAAACAGAAGCCCGACGTAATTATCAGTGATAACGCAGACGACATTCGATCTTTACTAAAAGAGCGCAAACTACGCGTGCCCCAAGACATCGGGCTAACGAGCTACTGCCGTCTCCCCCTGCATGATCAAACAGTCTCATCCTACACCCAGGACCTACAAGCCATCGGTGCAGCTGCAGTCGACCGCCTACACACAAATTTACTTCGCAACTTATATGGCAATCAATCCAAAGCGATTAGCACGCTCATTCGCGGCACTTGGAAAGAAGGAAAAACACTTCGAAAGCGCCGTTCGAAAAGACCACCCAGCTAAAAGCTACTAACTGATAAAGTTCACGCGACCTTGTGAACCTGAGCTCCATCGCAAAAGAATAAATGTCCCTTAAATCCCCCGCGCATGATAGCTGCGGGTGGAATTAAAATATTCATTTTGCACCGATCGTGGCACTAAGCCTCGACAAGACCCCAATAATCATGGAGCCAAAAACAGCAACACAGCAGCCAGCGTTAGCTTCACTGCTCTCGCACCAACCAGGTCTATTTGAGCTACAGCCAAACGAGGGCGAGCTACACATTCACAGTATAAATCCGCCTGCAGCATGGAAGAACTATCTGTTTAATCAGGATTATTACATCGAACTCGACCAATGCGCACAAGGGCGCACACGCGTGCTGCAAGCTCCCGCTCGCGAGCTACCGGCGAGCTATCGTTATTTTTATCTAAAAGATGAAGTGAGTGAGGACACTTGGAACCTCACCCAACAACCACTGAATAAACAGATGGATCATTTCGAGGCGATCCAGACGCCGAGTCATTGTCGCTATGAGGGAGACCGCGCGGAGATCGCCTCCATGGTTCGCGGCTTTGTTCCTGTATCGGGCAGTCGTGAGCTCTGGACGGTTCAACTGACCAATCGCAGTGCGCATACACGTAAGCTCTCGTTGTTCACCGTGTTCCCCTTCGAAGATGGCGGCGTGATGCGCTCCAAAGCATGGTATTCAAGTGAACACAGCACTTGTTATAGCCAGTTTTTCCCGCATCACTTACACTATAAGGATTATGCACGCCTGCAGAACCAGCACACATTGCGCTTCATGTTTAGCACCGAACCTGCGACTTCGGGCGAATCCAACGAACGCATCTTCTACGGCGGCCCACGCTTCGACCTGATCCCAGCTGCAGTCGCGAAAGGCCAGTGCTCGGGGAAGCCTTGCTTGTCGGAATTTCCAGTGGGCGCACTCCACCACTCTATCGAGCTGGCACCGGGCGCGAGCAAGGAGATCGGATTTTTCATAGGAGTCGAGCGCAACGAAGCCGATGTGGCCGCCCTACGCACAGAATACAGCGAGCTCGCCCGCTTTGATGAAGCATTGGAAGCTGTGCGTGCGGAACAAGAGCGCTACCGCGACAATCTGTGCATTGAAACACCTGACGCCACGCTGAACACATTTTTTAATTACTGGCTGCAGAAACAAGTCGTCTTTCAAAGTCGTCTCAATCGCTTGGCGGGCGGGTTCCCGATACGTAACCAGTTGCAAGACTGCATGGGCTTCGCCCTACTCGACCCCAGCGCGGCACTCGATTATTTGCGCACGCGCATCCCTTTACAGAATACAGATGGCTACCTGCGCCAATGGTGGACCGCTGGCGATGGCGATCAAAGCGAAGTGTGCGCGCTCGATTATCAGGATGGCGGCATCTGGTTAGTCATTTGCACGCTGATTATTGCCAATCAAAACGACTGCCTCGATTTCCTGAACGAACGCTTCGGTTTCCATGATAGCGAGGAAGAAGCGAGCGTATTGGAGCATCTGATACGCGCAGTGGATCGATTAGCTAAAAACCGTGGTGCCCATGGTTTGTGTCTCTTTGGCGATGGCGACTGGACCGACCCCATTAATGGCCCCGGCCGTCGGGGCAAGGGAGAATCCACTTGGACCACTTGTGCACTCGGCGTCGCCGCACAGATGCTGCACAAAGTGCTGCTGCGCCTAGAACAACCGATGCACTGCGAGGCCCTACACGCGCTGGACCAGGAGCTCAGCCGTGCGGTCCATACTCACTGCTGGAACGGCTCATGGCTGATCACCGGATTTGACGACGAAGGAGTCGCGCTCGGCACACCGAAAGATCGCGAAGGGAAGATCTTCCTGAACAGCCAGACCTGGGCGATCATGGCCGGCTACGTGAGTGAGGATCGCTTACCAGCAGTCAAAGACGCCATCCAATCGATGGAGACCGATGCAGGTGCGTTGTTGCTGGCCCCTGCATTCAGTCAATGGAATGAGCGTTGGGGACGTATCAGCATCAAACAACCGGGCACTACTGAAAATGGCTCCATTTACTGTCACGCAGGCATGTTTAAATCCTATGCTGACTGCAGTTTAAGTAATGGCTCTGCCGCATTGAAAGAGTTGATGCTCAACCTGCCGCTCAATGCCAAGAACCCGCCCAGCAAAAATAGCCAAGCACCGATTTTTGTGCCGAACTGCTACTTTGGCCTGAAAGACAGCTGCGAATTCGGCGTATCCAGTCGCAACATTTCCACCGGAACCGCCCCCTGGATGCTATGGATAATGGTCGAGAGCATCCTCGGAATTCGTGCCACAGCCGATGGGCTAGTTGTAGATCCCTGCATGCCCGACGAATGGAATGAGGCTAAAATACGCCGACGATTCCGAGGCTCCACCTACGACATTCAACTACGCCGCAGTCCACAGACCGGACCGCTGGAAATCTGTATTAACGGTACCAGCAGCCAAGAAGCACGACTGCCTTATGGCGAGCCGCATTACGACGTCAGCATACAATTTTAAGACACAAAGCACTCATTCAACATGAACTCATCCGACCAGCAAACTTCCTACGGCCACTTCGACGACGCCCAGCGCGAATATGTCATCACTCAAGCCAATACACCACGCCCGTGGAGCAACTATATTGGCAACGCACATTTCGGAGGCGTGATCACCAACAACGCCGCTGGCTACATCTTCTATCGCTCCGCTGCGCAGGGTAAATTGACCCGCTACAAATTTAATTCCATGCCAGGCGAACTCAACGGTCGCTATCTTTATTTACGCGATGAATCAAACGGTGATTATTGGAGCAACTCCTGGATGCCAGTCGGCAAACCATTGGATCAATTTAAAACCACCTGTCGTCACGGCACTGGCTACACCAGCATAGAATCCACTTATGCCTCGATCGCCAGCGCGGTGACCTACTTCACACCTGTAGGGGCACTCTACGAGGTTTGGAAAGTCACCATCAGTAATGAGAGCGATCGTCCGCGTAATCTAAAGCTCTTTCCCTGCATCGAACCGCAGTGTAACTGGAGTGCGGAAGACGACACGAAAAACCTGCAATACACACAGTATATCAGCGCCACCCACGGGAACCAAAACCTGATCGATATCGGCAGTAATATCAATATGCCGACTGATCCCGAGCATTTTGAAAACAAGGATCAGGCACGCCATACTTTCTTCGGACTGGCGGGGATTGATGCCCGCGCATTTGATGCCGAGCTAAACAGTTTCCTCGGCAGCTATGGCAGCTATGCCGCCCCCGCAGCTGTCGAGCAAGGGCAGTGCAGCAACTCAACCGCAGCCGGCGACATGCCCGTGGCTGCCTTTGAGATCGAAGTCCAACTCCAGCCCGGCGAAAGCCGGAGTTTCGCCTGCGTCTTTGGAGTGGGCAAAGCCGAGGACGAAGGACGTACCGCATTGGCAGCAATGGCCAAGACTCAAGACATCGAAGCAGCGCTGACCGCGGTCAAGAGTGTAACACACGACAAGTTGCGCTCACTACAAGTGCAAACACCGGACGCGGCCTTCAACAGCATGCTCAATACCTGGGCTCCGTATAATTGCTTGATGACCTTCTATTGGTCGCGCACCGCTAGCCTCGTCTATGCAGGCGAGCGCGATGGCTTGGGCTTCCGTGATACCATGCAAGACATGCTAGGAGCCATGGCGATCGAACTCGACGAAGCACACCGCCGCATCGAGCTACTGCTCACAGGACAACTTGCCAATGGCGGCGCACTGCCCGTCGTCAAGCCCTTTGCGCACACACCCGGCGCCATGCAAAAGCCCGATCACTACCGGGCCGACGATTGTTTATGGTTTTTCAACGCGATTCCAGAATATGTGAAAGAATCAGGCGACCTCGATTTTTATAACAAAGTGCTGCCCTATGCCGACCACGGCAGCGACACGGTGCTGGCACACATGCGGCGCGCGATGGAGTTCAACTTCGAGCGCTGCGGTGCGCACGGTCTTCCCTGTGGCTTACACGCCGACTGGAACGACTGCCTGCGCTTGGGCGAAGCCGGCGAGTCTATATTTGTTGCCTTCCAACTACGCTTTGCGCTGCGCGAATATATTGACATCTGCCAGCGACTGGATGAACCAACTGAGGTCGCTTGGGCCAGTGAGAAGTTGAGCAGCTACGACGCCGCACTGGCAGAACACGCGTGGGATGGTGAATGGTATCTGCGCGCCTATCGCGACGACGGACTGAAGTTCGGATCCAAAGAAAATGATGAAGGCTCCATCTTCATGAATCCACAGGCCTGGGCCATCATCAGCGGACACGCCGATGCGAAGCGCGCACAACAATCGATGCAAGCACTGAAAGATCAATTAGCGACGGAGTTTGGTGTTATGCTCTGCACGCCTCCCTATGTGAAGACGGACCCGAAGGTAGCACTCGGCGTTCTTTTCAATCCCGGGATGAAGGAAAACGGAGGCATCTTCAACCACACCCAAGGCTGGGCTGTCATGGCGGAAGCTAAACTCGGAAATAGAGATCAAGCTTGGCAATATTTCAAAGCTTCGATGCCGGCGAGCTACAACGAGCGAGCCGACGTGCGTGAGGTGGAGCCCTATGTGGTATGCCAAAGCACGCATAGCTCATTTAGCCCACGCTTCGGAGCGGGCCGCGTCTCCTGGCTCTCCGGCAGCGCCACTTGGAACTACCACGCGGCCACCCAGTACATCCTAGGCATACGCCCCGACTATGACGGCCTAAGAATCGCCCCGGGGCTACCTTCGCATTGGCCAGAAGTCAGAGTCAGCCGCCACTTCCGCGGTAAGCACTTCGACATCACCATCCAAAACGGCAACGGCAGCGCCCGTATTGAATTAAATGGCCAAGAACTGGACGGTGATTTGATCCCGGACAAACGAATGGAACCGACTAACAAAGTTGTTGTGACTCTTTAAGGTCCTCATTTGGAGCATCCCTAGAATTCAAGAGTCAGCAAGCACGCAGAGCATTCACTGGATTGATTCGACCATCCCCTACCCTTCCATCGTTTTCATATCGGCATCCGCCAAATCATAGCAAGCGATCATGTAGGGATGTGTCGGATCATATTCCGTGAGTGCAACAGCATTATCCGAATGGCCGCACGGACGAACTTCGGAGCCCTCGACTTCTTGAATTGAATCCCCAAAGCGCAAGCGAACTCCCTCTGCAAGCCGCTGAAGTTCCTCTACGATATGCGGATTGGCATCGGCAACATTCTTTGTTTCGCCAACATCGACTCTGAGATTATACAACTCACAAAGATTCGGTTCGTCGCGACGACTTAGATGCAGCTTCCAATCCCCTTTTCGGACAGCACAAAGAGAGGCGAAGCTGTAATAGTAAAAGGTATCGATGCCAGTCGTAGTCGTCTGACCTGTGATAAAGCCGCTTAGATCAATGCCATCTATAGCTTTGTCTGGGCGGCAGGGCGAATGGATTAGGCTGGCAATACTTGGAAGAAAATCCGCCGAGCGCACCAGTTCATCGGAGACATTTCCGGGCTGTATCCCGTCTGGCCAATGCAGGATGCAGGGCACGCGTTGACCGCCCTCCCACGTACTTGCCTTAGTCCCGTTACAAGGTGCGTTGGAGCCGCCCTCGTCACGGGCACGCGAGCCATTATCGCTGGTAAAAATAATTAAAGTGTTCTCGAATAGACCGAGTTTTTTAAGTCGATCCACGATCACTCCCGTGGACCAGTCGATGGCTGCAACCGCGCCACCATAAGCTCCATTTTTAGATTGCTTCAAGAACTGCTGAGGCACGAAGAGCGGCACATGCACATACATATGTGCCAGATAGAGGAAAAACGGTTCTGCTTGATGATCCTCAATAAAGCGAACCGCCTCGTCCGTGTATCGCTCGGTGATGCCCCGTTGATCAGGCTGTTGCTGGATGACTTGATTGTCCCGCAACAGAGGGAGCGGTGGACGCGGAATTTCGCGCATTACGCCCTCATTGTTAAGTTGGCGCCCCATATCATTGCTGTAAGGGATGCCAAAATATTCATCAAAGCCGCGATTCGTCGGGAGAAACTCCGGCTGGTCGCCGCAATGCCACTTACCAATAATCTTAGTCTGATAGCCGGCAGCTTGGGCGACATGCCCCAAGGTTACTTCAGTCTCATGAATTCCCTTGCTTGCTCCTGGGAAAAGCACCGAATGCGGCCCAAAACCTATGCGCTGCGGATAGCAACCTGTCAGCATGGCCGCGCGCGATGCTGAACAAACGGGGCTCATCATGTAGAAACTGTTCAGCTTAAGGCCATGCTTGGCGAGTCTGTCTATGTTCGGAGATTGATTGCGCTGCGAGCCGTAGCATCCAAGGTCGCCATAGCCGAGGTCATCACAGTTAATAAGAATAACATTAGGTCGTTTGGACATATCTGTAATTGTGCGAAGGTGCACGCTTTAGGAGCGTGCACCTTCAGTGCTGAATAATTTCTATTTCATCCCCTCGAAAGTCCCACCCATCTTTCCATGGATGAGTCTAAGGGCTGACTAGGTTTTCTTAGTAAAGCCTACCGACGACGGAGACCAAGGAAACTCAATACGCAGAATCCCATCACTAAAGAGAATGCGCTTGGCTCAGGAATGGCGATCAGTTCGATCGCATTGAGATGGGCAGTGTCTGATCCGGATATCGGAATGCTCACGACAAGTTTTCCCAAGCCATCGGTACTTAAGCCCGAAAAGGAATAAATGTTCGTATTGTTTTCCGGATCAATCGCTACCGATGCTTGGCCCTCTCCGATATCCCAAGTAAGCGAGGGTCTTTCAGTTCCGGCATTCACTCGACTGATAAATGAGAGCGTATAACTAAGGCTGTTATCTAATCCGCTAAAGGTAAAGGAATTGGCTCCGTCTTCGTTACTAAAATATGCCAGATCCTGATAAGCGGTCTCCGGAATCGCACCGCTGCCAATAAAGCCCGGCGAGGAAAAGTTACTCGGGCCAGTCACATCGTCGATCCCACCGATTCCGACTTTCCCGGAAAGGAGACCTGAAAGTGCCAGCCCCACTCCAGTAGAAGCACCATCGGAGAATCGTATAGCGTCCGTTATAGGGCTAACAGACGAAGAGCTACCAGACAAATTATTCCAATTGCCTGCTGTCTCCGAACCAGAGGCAGAAGGGCCTACGTCAAACACCAAGACATCGCCACTTACAATGGCGGCGGATACTGGTAAAGAGAGAGTCATTGCAGTTATAGCGAGAGGGTAGAGGTAAGATTTCATACTTCGACACTCGCTTAGGCAAAATGGGAAGACAAGTCTTGCAATACGCAACCAGTTTCGATCAATTACACCACAGCATGCCACGCATTACGCTTTCTGACCTGGCAGACCAGCTGGGGCTTCACAAATCCACTGTTTGTCGCGCCTTGCGGGGCGACCCGCAAATCGGGAAAAACACCCGTGAACGCGTACAAGCCCTAGCCCAAAAACTGGACTACCAGCGTGATGCTGCGCTAGCGACTTTGTCAGAGATGCGCTGGCGCAAGTCGGAGAAACGCTCCCTCATGAATTGGGGCTTCCTAATGACCGAACTGGCGGCATCCTTCCAAGAGAACCAAGTCTACATGCAAAACTGCAAAGACCTTGCCCACAAGGCGGGCTTCGCTCTCTCCGTGATCGTGCTGCCCCCATCCATGACAACCGACGAGTTATGCCGCCAACTCAAGGCACGTAACATCCGTGGCTTGATAATCAATCAAATCCACGAAGAATCGACGGTTCCGAAACTGGACTTTGAAAGACTCCGATCCGCTTGCGAAGCCTGCGTCTATTATGGCAATTTCTTTTTCGAACCACGAGGCCATCGAATCATCGAAAATACTTTTGCCTCGACCCAAACGGCCCTCGGTAGAATCCAAGAACAAGGCTACCGTCAGATAACCTTCCTCTATCGCGAGCGATTGATAAGCTCACGTGAGGTCACTCGCGAGCGAGCCGCTGCCGCCCTATATCGGGAAGACCATCCCGAAGTCAACCTGAGCATACAGTGTATCACTGAATCGAATACCCTACCCGCGTTTCCCAAAACGGACGCCATCTTATATTCACAAAGTGTTAGGTTAAGACAGATCCCTTCGGTCCTGCGCGCTATCCCCTACGCGGTGATGCGGCTGGCTCCTGATGATAAAACTACCAGCGGAATCAAACGGCCCATCCGCACGATGGCTTCTGCTGCTGTCGATTTACTCGATTTCCAGCTGCGTCGGCAAGCACTGGATATCGAATCCGATCCCCGCACGATACAGATTGAAAGCACCTGGCAGCGCGGAGCGACCTTATAGCGGCATCTACGATAAACCGTTACCCGATCAGTCGGCCGGTTTCATCACTCAATAGCAATCAGGGCTATCGTTTGCTGAACGCCATCTCGAAAGGAGCAAGCCACATATGATACTACTTCTAAGAATATATGATCTATAAGCTTGGCCTTTGTGTAGCCTCGAAACTTTGTTTCCATGCGTCGCCTTCAGCTATGCAGGACACAGTCGGGGGGCGATCGGCATCGCCCCGGTTCCGAGAACCGAGGTTACAAAAGACATATCGGCATCGCCCCGGTTCCGAGAACCGAGGTTACAAAAGACGTATCTATTAGGACCAAAATTTTTTTCGAATGGGTATGATTACGCGATTAGATCGCCTACACAAGTGAAGGCTCCACGAAAAAGGGCCAACTCAAACAAATGAGATGACCCTTTGTGAAACAGAGTTCGCGTTTAACGGCGACGGCGAACCATCACTAAGCCCATTGTGCAAAATCCTGCGAGTAAGGCAAAGCTACTAGCTTCCGGGATGACGGTGCCATTGACTTGAATGTCATCGAAGAAGATCGCATTCGTAGAGGTATTGTTATTCAATTGAAACCCATAGATGCGAAAAGTGACGGGCGCAGAAATATTATCAAAAGTGGAACTACTGAGATCGATAATGGTACCTTCACCAGCCCCCCAATCTTCGTCTACCCCAGTATCGGTTAGAAGCTTAATACCGTCGAGGTTGGATTGCAGGACATTGGGGATCGAATCCGCATCCGATGAACTTTCTGTAGTGATCGTCAGTCGGTCCGCATAGTCGAAACCTGTCAATGAGGATGTTACACCCAATCTGAATGCATCGGTACCTTTAGCAGCAACATCTAATTCAAGATTTGTCAGATTCAAAGTCTGGCCCGCATCGGGCGTCAAGGTGAACTCAAAATACAGGCCATTAGTGTTCGCATTCCCCCAAGCGGTCGATGTGGAGCCAGAACCGGCATTCGCAGCCGAACCAGCAACAAATAAACTTCCCGCGCCTTCCGAGGAGTAATTAGTTGTGATGTTGGGGGCCGAATCCATTTGGTCACCTAGAACGATGTCTCCAGCGCTTAAGCCCGATGCATTGGCAACATCCGCATAAGGTGTGCTGCCACTATTGAAGTTGTATTGCGCGATGGTCGCCGCGCCAGCATGCGAGACGGCAAAAATGAGAGTGAGAGGGTATGTAATAGCTTTCATTGGTAAGAATCCTTAGGTTAAAACTTTATGTTTAGAATCGCCGAAAATATTACAACGGGAAACACTTGCCAGATTGCCGTATTAGTTGACTATTTTGCGCATGAAAAAGAGCCCTCGTATTAGAGGTGCGACCCCCGAACACCCGGAACAGACCTTGTTGGATACGAAGTTGAACTGGATTTATGAGAGAAGGGTGGCACCGCAGTATCGTCATCAATCAAGTCATTATCCAGGGCAATCGATGTTCCTCATGCGCTCGGGAACTGTTCGGATTCGCACCAAAACGGGAGATGTGACGGGACACCCGGGACAATGGGTGTTGCCGACAACGGGTCCTCGCCAGCAGGACTTCAGTGACAATGCAAAGATCCTCTCCATTCATTATCGCATGCAGTGGCCTGAAGGGAATGCGCTGTTCAAGCCGGAGACTGCGGAAGTGTTTGAAGCGGATCGTATTCCGGAACTGGAACGGGAAACGCTAAGATTACTTCGTCAGGTGGATCGCCAAGAGGCGGCAATGGCCCCCATCCGGACACAACCCAGCCAGGCGTTGGTTCCTCACCTGCGGGTACAATTAGGCTTCGCACGATGGCTGACCGTGTGTGCAAAGGCGCTTTTCAAGGTCGGGCTGTCGCCGATCCCCTTACAACAGGAGGATCCTCGCCTGCTCCAGGCTCAGTCAATTTTAGATCAGTATTCATTTGATCAGAGGCCGGATCTGGAACAGTTGGCGCGCGAAGTCAGACTGAGTGTAAGCCAGCTAAACCGGATGTTTGTCCAGAGATTTCGCGTAACACCTCGTCAATATCTGGATCGTCGACGGATGGAGACCGTGGCGTATCTGCTACACCACTCGAATACACCGGTCAAACAGATCGCCTATCAGCATGGATTCAAGTCGCCCGCCCACTTCACGCGCTGGTTTCGAGCGAAAACGAATCTGTCTCCGAGCGAGTACCGGACAAGAGGACAAGGCAATGCAAGCAGCAAAAACATGGCCTAACTGTTACAGTTCATAACCTTTTGATTCTTATCAGGAAACGGCGAAGGTAAACATTCATTAAATACATACAATGAATACCACCTATCAAACACGTCGCGAACGCATCACCCAAAACTATCAAGCGCTGATTCAAACTCCGAATCAGGTGAACCCGGACTGGAGCAATGGTTGGTATGAGCGCTGGAAGCATCCCGTACTCACGGCGGCACACGTGCCGCCGCACTGGCGCTATGATTATAATCCTGAAACCAATCCACACTTCCTGGAGCGCCTGGGCATCAATGCCATCTGCAACCCGGGAGCGATCGAAATGGACGGCAAATTCCTTTTGGTTGGTCGGGTGGAAGGCTTTGATCGCAAATCATTTTTCGCGGTAGCGGAGAGTCCTAACGGAGTGGATCAATTCGAATTTTGGGATGAACCACTGGTGATGCCAGAAACCGACGAGCCAGACACCAATACCTACGACATGCGTCTGGTGCGCCATGAAGACGGCTGGATCTACGGCCTATTTTGCACCGAGCGCAAAGACCCCGACGCCCAGCCCGGCGACCTCTCCTCGGCCGTCGCTCAATGCGGCATTGCGAAGACGAAAGACCTGAAAACCTGGATTCGGCTGCCGGACTTGAAGACCCAGTCCGCACAACAACGCAATGTGGTGCTTCACCCCGAATTTGTGGACGGTCAATACGCCTTCTATACCCGCCCACAAGATGGATTTATCGATGCAGGCAACGGCGGTGGAATCGGTTGGGGCTTATGTAAGGATATCGAAAACGCAGTCATTGACGAAGAGATTATCATCAACGAACGCGCCTATCATACCATCAAAGAAACGAAGAACGGACAAGGCCCCGCCCCCATCAAGACCGAGCATGGCTGGCTGCATATCGCGCACGGTGTGCGTGGATGCGCGGCTGGACTGCGCTATGTCATTTACGGCTTCATCACCGCCTTGGACGAGCCTTGGCGTATGACCCACAATCCGGGCGGATACCTGCTTGCGCCTGAAGGCGAAGAACGCATCGGTGACGTCTCCAATGTCGCCTTCACCAATGGCGTGATCACACGCGATAATGGCGACATTTACCTCTACTACGCGAGTTCGGACACACGTTGCCACGTGGCCACCACGACTGTGGAGCGTCTCACCGACGTATTAATCAACACTCCCGTCGATCCCCTCCGCAGCGCAGCCTGCGTGGAGCAACGACTTGAGTTGATCCGCGCCAACCAAGCATTTCTTTGAGAGCCGCACCATGATTCGTCTAGAAGCGAAGCAAACCATCGCCTTCGACGGCGACAGCCTGACGGCATTGCGATCCGAGCCGACACTCGACCAATGGCCTTGGCTGCGCATCAGCAATAACCACCGCTCTTGGTCCGACGTTTTTTCCGAACTCCTCTTCGCATGGCGGCCGGACCTGCAACTCAACTTTCGGACCGCCGCAGTCGGCGGTTCGACTTGCCTCGATTTGGAGCGCCGCTTTGATGCAAGCATCGCAAAAATTCGTCCCGACTGGGTGTTTATGACTCTGGGTAGTAACGATGCGAGTAAAGCCATTCCATTGGATCACTTCGAATCAACGCTTCGGTGCTATGTAGAAAAGCTCGCAGCTTGGGGCGGACAACTGGTCTTACTGCACAATATACAAGCCTGTGTCGGTGCCAGTGAAGAAGCGCGAACTAAGGAAGCACAACGTAAGCCCTACTACCAAGTCCAAGCTCGCTTAGCCAATAGCATGTCGACAGTGCAGCTGATCGATATCGGCACACCACTCAAAGCAAAATCGCAGGAACTATATGAGCAGTATCAAGGACATAGCATTTATAGTGACGGCCTACATTTTAGTCATCTTGGTGCGATGATTATCGCTGGTGAAGCTCTCAAAGCCTGCGGTATTGTCGTGAACCAAGCGGCTCAATAACAAAGCACCAAGCAAACTTACTGTTAAAGTTCCGCGAAGCTCGAAGCCGGCGAGCCTTGATCACATACCTAGCTTGAAACTATTGCCGTTCTCGTTCCTCTCCTCCCCCAGCACAGCCCCCCCTAATATCATGCTTACTTCAGCCACTCGCGTATTGAAACAATTCTGTCGGCTACTCGCCCTGTGCACGCTCTCGCTGGCCACGACCAGCCAAGCAAACGAAAGCATCGGTCACACCCAGGTGGCCACATGGAAAGATAACCGCACGGCCGCATTCATGCTAATGTTCGACGACGGTTGGCCCGGTCAACTCCAAGTCGGCGTGCCGGCACTGCAAGAGCGCCAACTCACCGCCACCTTTTACATGGTGCCCGACAAAGGTGAATATAAACAAATTGCCGCGAAATGGGCCGAGGCCATCCAAGGCGGCTACATTATTTACGGCAACCACACCATGACTCATGGAGGGGTGCGCGACTACCAGCACGCACAAACCGAGATCAAGGAATGCACCCGTATCATTCGCGAAGAACTGCAGCCCATTCCGGGCAAGCCCAAGCGCCTGATCTCCTTTGCCCAACCAGGCGTGAAGAAGGGTAAATGGACGCTGCCGAAAGAGGACCTGATTCGCGTATTGGAAGAGGACAACATGATCCGGCGCCCCACGTTTAGGGATCATGGTGCGGTGTATCATTTGCAAGAATTGGAAGAAATGACTGCGCTAGCCGAAAAAGCAATCGCCACGCAAGGCACGGAGTATCTCATCCTGCACGGTGTCGAACGCATTGGCGCCAAGTGGCAGGATTTCTGGGCACTCAAGCAGGACATTTTCTTTCCGCTACTGGACGATCTCGCCGAAAAACAAGCGGCGAACGAGCTCTGGGTCACCGACCACATTTCCTGGCATCAATACAAAACCGAGCGTGAGGCTGCGACCGTCGAAGTGTTGAATGCCAACGAATCCAAGATCGAATTGAAACTGTCCGCCGATGTGGATCCTGAGCTCTACGACCTACCGCTGACCCTCATCACTAAAGTGCCCTCGAGTTGGAAGCAATGTCACATCACCCAAGGCGAATCCAAATGGCTCGCTTCCGCCGAAGATGGCGAACTCACCTTCGACGCGCTGCCGAATGGCCCGCAGATCCAAATCACACCCGTAAAACTTTAATCGACCTCCCATGCACACACGATTCACACAACTGATACTTTCTCTGGCACTATGCTTGCCGCTCATCTCAGCAGCCGAAGCTCCTCGCTTAATCGACGGCCGTATCACGCTACTTCCGGAACAATCTTTCGGCGGAAAAGTCATCAGCACGGGCGTGACCCTGGACCGATCCTGTGAGGCTAACTTTGAAAAATCCAGAGACGCAAACATTGAATGGAAACTCGACACCCCTCTCCCCGCAGGCTGGTGGCACGGCGTCGTCGAAAGTGATCATAAACAAAGCTACGCCAATCGCGATATCAGCATCATGATGGTCGGCGGGCAGAATCCTTCCGTCTTCGTGGCCTCCAATTATAATTACGTTGCTTCAGGCGAAGCCCAACGCTTCGAATTCTGGATTCATACGAGCACTCCCAGCGAAAGCGTGCGCATCGATCCGAAAGGCGATCTCTGGCGTTGGAATAACACTTGGCCGGTCAGTCGAATCACGCTCGAACAAGCATCCCCGACACAGTTGGCCCCAAGCGATGCCATTACCATCGAGCTGCCCGTGGCCGACGACGGTTCGGTCAACTTACCCTTTCCATTACCTACCGGAAACTGGTCCCTCGGCGGCTATATGACGCAAGCAGGCGAGGCTGTCGTCGAAGGCTCTGAAGGTCTCCCGATCCCGCTCTCTTACAAGCTTGATAAATGGAAAAAAAGACGTGTCTACTCGGTCTCTTTCCACATTCGCTCTCCACTCCAGAGCGTCAAGATCCTCACCAAAGACCTCTTTTCCACTGTCCTCATGAAACACAAGGTCACGCGCAACAGAGATTATGGAATCGAAGGCGAACTCGCTGTCACCGTGGATCCCACCCGCACAGTTATCGAAACACTCGAGCTACACGGCGCGAACCTCTCCGGCGCGGCACCTTCCTTTCCCCAATTTCCACAAGGTAAAGAAAGAGCCGTCCTCACCTCCTGGGACGACGGCAAACCTGAAGACCTACGTTGCGCCGAAATTCTCATTAAGCACGGCTATAAGCCCACATTCATGCTCAATGGCAACTCCCCTGCGCTCAAGTTTATGGACCAGCTTGAAGCGATGGGCGCAGAGATCGGCTCACACGGCAGTTCTCATACCGCCCTCAACACCATGACTCCCGAAGGCGCCCTCGAAAACATGGCCTCCATGCGGCTGATGCTCGAAAACCAGCTTGGCCACCCAGTCATCGCCTTTTCGTATCCCAGCGGCTATTTCCCCGCTCAGAGCGAGGATGGCGACTACGTGCTGCAAGCGGTGCGCGAAGCCGGCTATTGGATTGGCCGCAGTCAACTGACTCGCCGCCAGACCATCGAGGACATCGACGAGCCGCTAGTCATGCGTTCCAATGGCCTCTGGGGCAGCGGCAACAAAGCACTTGTCGCCGACTGGCCCAAATTCCTCGAACAAGAGGGCGGCGTCTTCTACTTAAAAGGTCACAGCTGGCAGATCGGCAAGAACGAGGCGGGCTGGCAAAAGTTCGATGATTTCGTCGCACAATTTGCCGGTGAACCGTCCGCATGGTATCCTTCCAATAATGAATTTGCTTTATGGCTATGGGCACAAGACAACATCGATCTCTCCATCGAATCCAGCAGCGCCAATAGAACCCTGATGAAACTACAACGTCCATGGCTCCACCCATGGCTGGCCGAACGTATGCCACTCAGCCTCGACCTACCCGATGGCGTTACCTCCGTCCGCTGGCAAGGTCGCGACATTCCTGCAAGCAACGGACGCGTGGAATTGACTTGGCCCAATCAATAGCATTGGCCTGTTTCAGAATAGAATTATCTGTTACAAAAACACATCCATGGCAGACATACTAGCGCCCGGTCAAACCAATGCTATTTCATGTATTTCAATAAATATCCCTTCAGCCACAACTTTAGTTTCAGCGATGCCTATCAGCCAGCGTCTGGCTTTGCCTTTGCGAACGACACACGCCCCGTAAATCTGCGTCAGTATGGTTCCAACGTGTTTCGAATCACTGTGCAAGGTGGCGATTGGGAACAGAATCATTCACAAGTAGACTACTGCTACCCCGAATCCGCAGAATCGAACTATCGATTGGAACTATCAGCGAATGGTGCCTTGGCTCTCAGTCAATGCGATGGCACTCCGATGCTCGAAGCATACCCCAAAGGAAGCTTCGGTAAATCTGGCTCAGCTTCAATGTTCCGCTTTCGGTATAACCCCTCACATCGCTTTTATGGTGCTGGGTCCAAGCTGCTCCCATTGGAGCATACCGGAATGCAAACAAAGTTTTGGAATACCGATGTATGGGCCGACTTTTCGATGCAGCAAGTCGTCGATGGCCGCCCGGACCCATACTACGTGTCGATTCCATATCTGATCATTAAAACAGAGAATGCTTGGGTAGGATTACTCTATAATAACCCGGAATCAGCCTTCATCTCGGTGGGTGCCAAACAAAACATCGAGACCTTTGCGACTGTGAAGACAGACGACCTCGATTCGGTGGTCATCGGTGCGGAATCCGGACAACCGGACCTGTTCCTACTCGCGGCCAAGAGCTTGGCGGAGTTGACTCGCTCATTTCAACAATTAGTCGGCGTCACACCGCTGCCTCCGATCTGGTCGCTTGGTTATCAGCAATGTCGCTGGGGCTATGAATCCGTAAAACAACTACAAGGCCTTCAAGAGAAATTCGAGACACACAAGATTCCCGTGGATGGGCTCTGGCTAGACATCGATTACATGGACGGATACCGGGTGTTTACCACCGATGACAACTTGATCCCCGAGCCTGCGAGCGAGTTTCAGTCGATGTTAGATGCGGGCCACCCGGTCGTTCCAATCATCGACCCGGGCGTGAAGTTAGACCCCGATTATTCAGTCTATCAGTCTGGTAAAGAAGCCGGGATATTCTGTAAAAACCCAGAAGGCGACGACTTTATCGGCTTGGTTTGGCCTGGGCTGACTGTCTTTCCAGATTTCTCGCGCGCCGACGCCCAAGCCTGGTGGGCCGCTCAAGTCGAAGCCTTTGCCAGTCTTGGAATCATCGGTGCATGGTTAGACATGAACGACCCCTCTGTCGGCAAATCCAACCCCTATGACATGCTCTGGGGCGCAGAGGGGGAGCACCCGCACCGAACCTTCCATAATCAATATGGCACCGGCATGGCCAAAGCAACACGGGCGGGTTTCGAGCAAGCACACCCCAACGAGCGCATTTTCTTACTCACCCGCTCCAGTAGCACAGGCGGCGGTCAATATGCGGCCGTTTGGACAGGCGACAACGTGGCCAATTACCACTATTTGCGGATGTCGATTCCGACCAGTCTGAACCTCGCTTTAAGTGGGATCCCCTTCAACGGAGCGGATGTTGGTGGTTTTGGTCATGACACCCACCCGAAGCTACTGCGCGATTGGACCAAGGCGGCATGCCTCGGCGCTTTTTTCAGAAACCACTGTGAAAAAACGACAATCGATCAGGAGCCCTGGGCCTTTGATACACTCACCTTAGAGGTCTGTCGGGATTTTATCCAACTACGCTACCTGTTGATGCCTTACCTGTATAATCTATTCGTCGCACAGGCTGAATGCGGGGAAGCGATCATGCGGCCATTGATTTATGATTTTGAATCCACTGAATCGGTGGACTTGGACCGTGTGGAGGATGCCTACATGACGGGACCGGCCATTTTGCAGGCCCCCTTCGTCGATGAAGACAACACACATCGAGCCGTGCCACTGCCGGCAGGACAGTCTTGGTATGCTCCTTTTGAACAAAAATGGTATGCAGGCGATCAACAGCTGGAAGCTGTCGAACGCAATGACCGCACCACGCCCATTTATTTGCGAGAAGGCACGGTGATCCCACTACGTCGTGATAGCCCTGAGAGTCATCGCACAGATCTCCGCACGGTCGACTTGTTAATCGTGGCTTCCGCCAAGACTCAGGCCAAGTTCCGCTATGAATATACGGCAGATGACGGACGCAGTTTAGCCTATCAACACGGCGAGCGTTCAAGCTTACAGGTCAACGTTGAGGTCGCCAACGGCGAGCTGAATGTCGGCATCGAGCAAGCTGAGTCCGGCTTTGGTGCGATTCAGGCCCGATTGATGGTTCTGGAGGAATTCAAGTGCGTTCGACTCAACGATGAAGTGATTTCTATGACATCCTTTGATTTAAACTTCGCCGGGTGTTCACTTAATTTAAAAGTCATGGCGGCCCCAGAATGACTCTAGCCTGTCGATGAGCTTACAGCGACCACTTTAGCTGTGTCTTCTCTTCAGAAACTGCCCAAAGTTCATCGGCCATTTCCGGGTCCAGCGCAAGTGGATCCAGCTTGCATTCGCCCACTGGGCCGATGGTATCCGCTCGTTTGGTGGGGCCATAGAGCGCTTGTGGCTTCAGCCCGTCTTGTGTGGCACACATCACTTCAGGCCAAGCACCCTTTTCAGCGGATTGCGCGATCACGCGCGAGAGGATGGCCCATAGGACTTTGTTAAAGCAGCTCGCGGTGTCCTTTAATAAATTCGTGCGGGAGGCGCCTGGGTGGCAGACGTGAACTTGCACGCTTTTACCAGCAGCTTGCACGCGGCGCTGCAATTCATAGCCAAAGCTCATTTGCGCCAGCTTACTTTGAGCGTAGGCGTTCCATGCGGTGTATTTCTTGTCAAAATTGAGGTCGTGGAACTGAATCTTTTTGAGCCCCATTTTATAGGCATTGCTACCGACGACTACAATGCGTCCCTTTGATGCTTCGATCCGCTCGAACAGCAAGCCGCAGAGTAAGAAGTGCCCGAAGTGGTTCACTCCCAGCTGACTCTCAAAGCCGTCCACAGTGACTTCTTGCTTGGCTACTTGAGCGATGGCGCCGTTGCAAAGGAGCGCGTCTATGCGAGGGACCGTCGCCATGAGCTCCGCCGCTGCTTTGCGTACGGAATCCAAGACCGCCAGATCCATGCGCACAAAACTCACATCGGCATCGTGCCCGAATTCTTTTTGCAGTTTTGCGATGGCGGTGGAGGACTTCTCTAGGTTGCGATTGAGCATCACCACCTTGGCCCCTTTGGTGAGGAGCAGGCGTGTGGCTTCGAAGCCAGCGCCTGAATTGGCCCCAGTAATCAGGTAGGTCTTGCCCGCGAGGGAGTTGATTTGATCGGGCGTCCAGCCCTGTGTTTGCACTGTAGTATTGGTCATACAGCCTACTATAACTCTTAGATCCGAGAAAAACTAGGCGTGATCATCGCTTAAACATGCCTAATTGTATCATTGGCTTTTATTTCCGCGGATTTTCGTGCTAGGCTGTTCGCATGCGCAAAGACTTAATCAAGCAACTTATTGAAGATCGGATTGATGAAGATGGCATCCTGGAAACTGGAGTAAAGGGCGTGCAAGTTTTTCGCGTGACTGAGCCGCTCCGCTGCTCCCCTGCGGTCTATCAGCCCAGCATCATCGCTATCGTAAGCGGGGCTAAGGAAGTAATCTTAGATGGTCGCCATTATGTCTACGATAGCAGTCAATATATGTGTTGCTCACTATCGATGCCAGTCGAGGCTGGCACGCCGACTGCGTCGCCTGACAACCCACTGCTGGGCGTGATGATTGCACTCAATACGCGTGTGATGACTGAATTGGCCATAGAGATGGAAAATGCGTCAGGAGCTATTCGGCAGCCTAAGAGCGGCCCCTTGCCACCTGGATTTGCACTTGCTCATTGGGATGATGCCTTTACCGAATCCTTGCTGCGTTTATTGCAATTAGGGGAGAGCCCCGCGGATACAGCCGTCCTTGGAGAGGGGCGCTTGCGGGAGCTCCACTACGCGACTTTGAAGGGAGAAGCCGGCGGTTCTGCGCGGCGCGCTTTTGGTGTGGGCAATGAAATCGCGCGCTGCATTGAGTATTTATCAACACGCTTGAACCAAGCGGTCTCGATCCAAGAAATGGCCGCTCAGGTGGGAATGAGCCGAGCAGTCTTTCACCGCAAGTTCAAGCAAGCGACTAGTCTGTCGCCCATCCAATTTATCAAGTCGATGCGCTTGAACACTGCTGCCATGAAGATCGCCACCGGAATGAATGTCACCGAAGCCGCGATGGAGGTGGGTTACGTCAGTTCTTCTCAATTCAGTCGCGAGTTTAAGCGCATGTATGGTCTATCGCCGAGGCAGTGGTGCCAATCCAATCCAGCGTATGCGATCAGATGATGAGACTCTTATGTAGGTTTACAGCTTCACATTAACTGCTGCTTCGTTCTGCTACCGTCCTATAAAAATCAAGTCCTAGCGCGTGGCAGGATGGGAGGACATTGTCACAATGCTCAAGACAATTGATCAAACTCACCCCACCCGGGTGCGTGCAGGCGTTCAGGCACATCCCCACTTAGCGCGAAATCCTGCCGTTCCGTCATCCACTCCAGCAAACGCTCTTTGAGTTGCTGCTTGATCTCGCGGAACTCAGGACGCTGCGCGACATCGAAATTTTCCAGCGGGTCCACGGCGACGTGATAAAGTTCTTCTTCGCCGCGCGGCTGATCAAAAGCCGGCCAGGCACTGAAAAAGCGAGAGTCATCACCACGGTGTTCCGGAGGAATCTCAAAGACCTGCCACTGATGCAGATTCGCCTCTGGCTTACAATGTAGCAAATAATGAAAGTCCCGGGTGCGGATGGAGCGCACAGGGTCATAGCGATCCTCATAGCCCGGAACGCCCCCTCCCTTGGATTGCCCGTGAAAGTTCCGTTCTATAAAAATGGCGTCATTCGGCTGATAGACTCTACCTTGCATCAAGGGCCAGAAGCTACGTCCTTCGACCTGCTCGGGAACCGGTAGATTGCAGGCTTCCAACAAGGTCGGCAGAATATCGATATTAGGGATCAGATCGCTGAACCGCTTGCCGGCGGGAATCCCCGGGCCACGCAGCATTAAGGCCGTCTCGGTACCATGATCGTATAGTGTGCCCTTACTCCTCAAACCGGCCATGCCATGATCCGTCGTAAACACCACGATCGTATTGTCGGCATAACCGTGGGCCTCCAAGGCATCAAGCAAGCGCTGGAACTGTGTATCCAAAAAACGAATCGCGGCTTGAAACTTGCCTAAAGCGCAGCGCGTGGCCTTCGTATCCGGAAACTGCAAAGGCACATGCACATCCTCCGGCGCTACGGCGCCACCATAGAGTTCATCGGCCAAATGCCATGCGGTGTCATGCACCTGCTGGGTGCCGATGTTTAGGTAAAAAGGCCGCGAACGATCCCGGGATTCCAAATATTTGATCGCGTGATCGACCGCACGGTGAGCCTGCCAGTCGTCCCACTCTTTCTCCATTTCCACTTCGTAGGCATTCTCGCCTGGTAGGCGCTCGTGCGCGAGCCCTGCGTGTGCGGTCTCATAGCCACCTGCTTTTAAATAATCTGTGATCGTGGATTCACTCTGCGGCAAACTCCAGCCCATATGAGACAAGCCAATGGCCCCTGTGCTCTGGGCGTAACGCCCCGTCATAGCACAGGCCCTCGACGGACTGCAACACGGCGAATTGCAATAAGCCTGAGTAAAAGTCGTGCCCGAATGTGCAAAGGCATCCAAATGCGGACTCTGCACCAAGGCATCATAAATGCCCAGATGCCGCCCAAGATCGTGACAGACGAAATAAAGGATATTAGGGTGTTCTACTGACATACAAGAAGATTAAATTATGCCGCTAATAGCATGATGCAACGCAAAGTTACCGCCCTCCTCCCTGCAATCAGCGTATCGTTTTCGGACGCACCGCATCCGCTTGTCCGAGACGAGGTGAAGCTTCTTTTTCCGCATTGGAACTGATAATCGCAACTCGATTCTCACCGTCTTTTCGCATCGAAGCAGTCGCCTGACGCAGACGATTCACGACTTTGCGCTCGATCGAACTTCAAAATACAGTCAGCAATGAACTAATATTGAATCAGCAGAAGCCTAACACCGCCCCTCTTAGAGATGCTATTCTATACATAATGCCTCGTTTAATCAGCCCAAATTTAACAATGCCCTGTAATTTTAATGTGCCCCAAACAAAAAAAACAGCCTCTACCAGAGATGCAACCAGACATGCATAAGCCACGCCAGCAAAAGGAGCATGGCTTTGCTCTGGTGCTTGCACTCTCATTGATGGCCTTCGTGCTGCTGCTGATGCTATCCATTATCGCGCTCACGAAAATCGAATCACAGTCGAGTTCAATCGCGATCAAGCAAGTTCAAGCGGAGCAGAATGCACTCCTCGCACTCAATGTAGCCATTGGCCAACTACAGAAATACACCGGTCCCGATCAACGCACCACCGCCCGAGCCGACGTTGAGAACGGAGCCGACACGCCCAATTCTCACTGGATCGGTGCTTATGGAAGCGCCGTGGCAGCGGACTATAACTTAAGCCCTGAAAAAATCCCGGCAGACCTTACAGACACTAATATTGTCAGTTCGAAGGGCTCCCCCGCTCGTTTACTGAATTGGCTCGTCAGCGGCAGTGAATCGGACTTTAGCCCCGATTCTGATGTCAGCAGTCAGGGACAAATCCTAAGCAAACCGAATGTGACGGCCACGCCATTGGGCACCGTCACAGGCCTGAGCGCGACAACCGAAGCCACCGACACCACACTCACGATTACAGACACATCTGGCAGCGAACAACCAGCTCGCCTTTTGGTCGGCCCTAATAGCGTCCACTCGTCGCTAGATACTTCCAATACACCCGTCGACTACGTAGTGGCCCCGACGGTGGACATCGACTCAGGTAACGGCACCGCCAACCGCTACGCATGGTGGGTCAGCGACGATGGCATGAAGGCCCGTATCAATTTACCACAGGCTGGCACTGATAGCTCCTTATCATTTTCAGAAAAAGTCGAACAACAGCGTAACGCATTTTCAAACACAGAACGTGCGGCCATCGAGCTCATGGCATTGGATAATCAGGACTGGTCTGAGAGCTCTGCTTCCAGCGGGCCACTGATTGACACACTCTACACGCCTGACCAATCCCTCAACTCGATCATATCTCCGGCCCATGCGGCACTCATCTCCAGTGATACAGATACAATGGCTGACGCACTCAAATACCGCTTCCATGATGTCACTCCTTATTCGCTCTCAGTTTTATCGGACACTTATGCAGGGGGGCTGAAACGCGACCTGAGCATCCTACTGGACGAGAGTTATAGTCCCGCCTCCAGTGACCCAACCTACGATACCAACACCCTTTGGCCGCGACACTCAGGCGCTACAGGAGGCTTCTCGGAGAACTACGGTATGCCGACGTGGAAGCACCTACGCACCTTCTATCAAACACGCATCCCGAGTTCCGGAGAAATCGACCCAATTCTACCTGCGCATGACAAATCCGACCGTGTTCCAATCAATACAAATGGAGTAGAAGACCACGTCGGCCTCGCCCCCATTCTGACATACCACGCTATGGGCTTTGCAATGGGTCTAAGCAAACCGAGTGGCGATTACGTAGCTGAGGCAGGAGATAACATTTTCCTCAAGCTCTATCCACTAGTGGTTCTTTGGAATCCTTATAACTTCACAATCAAAGCATCCACTTACGAAGTGGGCTGCTACCCGACTCACAACGTTAATGTTAAAGTGCAAAAAGCGACAGGAACCGATGGAGCTATGGTTGATGCCAGTCAACAACTCGACTTTTCGCGCCTGGGTGATAGTCAAAACCAACAAATGTTTATACGTTTTCGACTGGATTGTCCAGATATCCCTCCTGGGCAAAGCTTGATTTTTTCACTACCAGAGACTGAATCGGGTAAAAGTTATACTCAGAAAAACGTGCTTCAAAATCAAGCGCCCAACGAATACTCATACGTAACAGTACCTTTCAAACAAGCAGGCAGTGGCACTCAGCCGCAATTATTAATTGAGGCAGGCGAAGAAGATGTCGCCTACCAACTCATCGCAACAAATGGCTCTAGCTTAACCAGTAGCGGCGGTTGGAACATGTATCTGGGCGAACCTGTCGATGCTGACAACGTTTTCTACGCCAGCTGGACACTTAAGGAAGCTTCGACTGGCCCAAACCACGATCGCTTGAAAAACCCATCCAGCAGCGCTCCGACTGGTGATAAGTTTAATCGACGTTGGTATAACACACATCAATCGATTGACTGGACCGATAGTCAAGCGGATCAAATCCTGCAATTGGCAGACCCCCTCGAATACGACTCATTGGATAAACCAGCCTATGTGGCCTTAGGCCATGCCTTGTTCTCTGGAGCAGGCCTAACCGCTCGATTCAATGAAGATCAATTTATGTTCACCACACGCTGGATCGCTCAAGGCAACATGCGTGCGACGCGAACCGGGCGAACGATACGAGATCAAAATTTTAACGTACTATTCATCGCCACATCTGGTATGACCGCGCAGAATGTTAAATGGCAAAAGTTCAACGCAGCTTCATCCACCCCAGAACGCATTTCCGCAGGCTCTGGATTTGATTCAATCAACGGTAACACTGCTGTCGATGTCATGCTCTTTGAGTTTCCCTATGAAGATCAAGATCTCTTCTCCATTGGACAACTACAACACGCCAACTTGTCCTTTTTTGGCAGCTACCCCTCCTACCCCATTGGAAATAGTTTAGCAGATTACCACCTGCACAATAAACACCCAGACCAGATCGGTTATCAGCTGACACGCATTGATGAGATCACTACGGACAACAATTATTCTCTAAGGAGAGATATGAATGCATACTACGACATTTCGTATTTACTCAATCGTACGCTCTGGGACCAATATTACTTCTCGACAGTGCCTGCCACCGGCACGGTACCAGACGCACTTCCCAATACCCGCTATCAACGCCACTCAAACAGTATTGATCTTCAAGACCCAGATAAGTCGGCGGCCGCACTGGTGATGGCTGGAGGCTTCAATATCAATTCAACATCCGAACAAGCCTGGCGAGCAGTCTTAGGTGGAGGCAAACAACTGGATTTCACCCCAGAAAATGCCGACTCTGGCTCCAATCCCGAACTAGATGCCTCTTTCCCGCGCTTCAGTCGCCCCTACGGTGACAATGATCCTGACGACCCATGGAAAGGCTATCGCACGCTTGACGAGAACCAGATCGCCCAGCTCGCCCGCAATATCGTCGCCGAAATTCGCAACCGTGGCCCATTCGTATCAGTCGCTGACTTCGTAAATCGACGCCTTTACGACAATCCAAATACAGATGATGGCGCCCCTCAAGCTACAGACGCATCGTGGGAACACGAAAACTTTAAAGGACCGCTACAAGCAGCAATCGATCGAACAGAAACTGGTATTTTTGCAGCCAATGATGCAGGTCCCAACACTTTCTGGCAAGAAGATGAACTCGCCACTGGTGATGGCAGTAAGCACAATCAAAACTCGCAGTATACCAATGCATACGACAAATCTATGCTCGAAGGCGGCGACAGCCCCTCAAGCCCTGTCGGTAATCGCTCCGCTTTTGCTCCTAAATACATAACTCAGGCGGACATCCTAGCCAAAATCGGAGCGAGTCTCAGCGCTCGCTCAGACACCTTTACGATTCGCACTTATGGGGAGACAGTGAATCCAGTGACCAATGTCGTCGACGGGCAGGCTTGGTGTGAAGCAGTGGTTCAACGTCTGCCCGAATACGTAGACGATTCCTTAGAGGCCTATGAAGCCCCCACAGATGGAAGCATCAATCAAACACTCGGCCGTAAATTCAAAATCATATCCCTCCAATGGCTCTCAGCATCAGACATCTAGCACTTACACTTATCAGTTCCTTCTGCCTGCTACTATCAAATGGCACTGCGCAGACAGCTCCCGAAGAACCGGCTCAATTCCGGGTCCTCTCTATGGCATCATTCGAGACTGTGCTTTTCGATATCGATAAAGAGCCAGTCGTTCTAAGAACTAGCCTTGGATCGTTCTCTCGACTATATCCTGCACCGAAGAGTGGAGAGGTCGTATTTTACAAAGAAACTCCCAATCCTGAGGATCCCAACTTGCCTCCGATTAAAACCACATTGGCTGAGGCAAAACTATCAGACGGGGGGCCCTACATTATTCTCCTCATCCGTAACCCCGAGGGTTCCATACTGGAATATAAAACAGTGGTCATGGATCACTCATTGGAAAAATTCCCAGCCAATACATATCGCGTTTATAATTTTTCAAAACGTCAACTCGCGGTTCAACTTGCCGGAAAAAACCTGCTGCTGAACACGGCGGAGTCCGGAAGCATCCCCTACCCAGAGACCTCAAAGACTTGGCTTAAAGTCGCAGCCAACGATCAGGATGAAGGCTGGCTAGTCGTTCGTTCAGCACCTCAAACAACAGGTAATAACTACCGCACTACACTCTTTCTAGTCGACATCCCCCCATCTAAGCGAGACCCCAATCCACTTGGAATTATTGACCGAGAAATGAGAGAGAGAATCCGCACCGACGACCAAGGCCGCCAATACGTCCGCTAATGATTCTTCCCCCTTTATGTCAGACGAGGGTTCTTGGCCACTTCAGCCACTGGGGTTCCCACAGGCACTCGGAATTGCTGTTTATATTGGCTGGGGGTCATCCCCATTTCTTTACGAAATACTTTACTGAAATGGATGCGATCCGAGAAGCCGGCTCGATCCGCCGCATCTCCGATATGGACATCGGGGTCTCTTAATAAATTACGTGCAAAATCTAAACGAATTTGCCGAATATACTCACTCAGACTGGTACCGACAAACTGCTTAAAGCGTCGGCTTAGGAAATCCGGGTGACAGTTTAAATGAGCTGCGATCGTTTTCACATTAAAGGTCTCCGCCAAATTGGCATCGATATAGCGCTTTGCTTCTTTAACCACAAAAGGCACGGGCTCCGAGTCTGAATGCATATACTCCTTCAAGCTGTTGCCATTCGAAGCGATAATTTTCTGCAGACAGTAAGCCGAATCTTTCCACGTTCGAGTTTGGGTCTGATAGTTCACATGTATCAAACCAAAACGGTGCTTAAACCCTTCTTGCCACTCAAAATTGTCAAGTAGAGACCAATGGAAGTAACCGCGCACATCCACCCCCTCATCCATCGCTCTTCGCAGGGCCAGTAAATGCCCAATGATAAAGTCCGTACGATTGCTATCATGCACTGCGCCATCCAAACTCACTCGGTCTAAGGTCGAGAAACCATTCTGCGTGATCACCAGCGGTAGGTCATAGAGCTCATGTATAAAACGTGGCCCCCAGTAGAGGCTATCGGAATGCTGCGTCCACTCGTAAAGCGTGATCTCCTCACCCTCTATCAGTGGGACGGCAACCGGCGTGCCCTCATCGCTCATGCGGACAGACGAAACCTGAAAAATATTACAGGCGTAATAATCCAGCGGTTGCTGAATAATTTCAAAATCCGATGCAGGAAAACTCGGCAATGCCTGCTGATAAGCCTTCAAGCCTTCCTCGGGGTAGTGCCCAAGAATCGCGGGGTCCGACCACCAACGCGTGTTCCACACATTATCAGAATAAATGGCACTGGTCGCTTCACGCGCCGCGCTAATGTCATCTCGGCTACCTGTAGCTGGTCGGTACACCGAACCCGATGGAGACCAGCCGATGATCGGAGTTTGCTTCGCATGTTCACGAATCACTTGCACCGATCGTCCGTGTGCCAACAGCGCATTATGGCCTGCCATCAGGCATTCCTTAAAACTCAAAGTCATCCCGGGGGCGTGCAAACCATCTCGATACCCTAGACCGATGAAACACTGCGGCTCATTGATCGTCACCCAGTGCTTCACTCGATCCGAAAAACGATCCACCACAACTTTCGTATACTCCGCAAACCAAAGCGAACTATTACGATCAAGCCAACCGCCTCTGAGAAAGAGTTCGTAGGGTAAATCCCAATGGTAAAGCGTCACCCAAGGCTCGATGCCATTATCAAGTAACTCATTAATTAAGGCATCATAAAACGCGACCCCAGCCTCATTGATGGCACCGGTGCCATTAGGCAAGATACGCGACCACGAAATGGAAAAACGATAAGCCTTCAGCCCCATGATCTGCATGTGCCCAACATCTTCCTTAAAGCGATGATAATGATCGCAACTGACTCGCCCACTCTGCCCACGCCAAATACGGCCTTCACGTTGCACAAACGCATCCCAAATAGACGCACCTTTGCCATCCGCATCATGCGCCCCTTCAATTTGATAGGAGGAAGTCGATGCTCCCCACATGAAATCTTCAGGAAATAGGCTCGAGCTCTTTGTCATAATTCAGGTAGCAGAGGAATGGATCATACCAAGGCCCACAAACCCACAAAGCACACTCCTTGTCAAATGCTGTTCAATAAAAAAAGAGTAAACTGCCAATAGAAGACAAATCATCAGCAAATCACACATATTTAGCTAGCAGACGGCTAACACTTCATGCACTTTCGATGTGGTCGGCAACACGCGCTTCAAGCCTCGAGTGCGGAGCAAGCCTTTGACACATGGAGAATGGCAGCATTTTTCACGATAAAAGGTTCATCGACTGCAGCTACGGACTACACTCAGCAACCGTTCCGAGACGCTGCACTACGAAAGCGAAAGCGCAGACCGAACCCTAAAAGTATCCATCGATGTAAAGGCAAAGGACAAAGGCTTCCTACGCCTCCACTTGCCGCCAAACTGAGCGAAAATTTGTAATAATTTCGCTAAGCACACCCAAAGTCAGCGATCCCCACATGCCTAAACAGCGACTGACTCCCCTAAAGTCCATGTTCTGATGTATATTCTATGCCTGAAGTCTTTTGACTACCCGAAAGACTCAAATTAACCCCAAAATAAGATCCCCACTATGCCTCTCAAAAAAACGAGCTGCCCCCAATTCATATTGCGCGCCCTACTCACTGCATGTGTTTGCAGCGAAGTTCATGCCGCCGAAATCATCCTAGACAATGCCGCGCCGAGCGGCGTCACAAGCACCGGAACATGGACTACCGGCAATTACTCCAGCGATCGCTATGGTGCAGACTACTTGCACGACAGCAATACCAGCAAGGGAGCCAAGAGTGTGCTCTTCGCCCCCACCTTGCCTAGCAGCGACTCCTATGAAGTGTATGCGATTTGGTCCGAGCACGCAAACCGAGCCAGCAACGTCCCAATCGACATCACACACTCCTCAGGTATCGATTATGTTGAAGTGAATCAGCAAGCCAACGGCGGTGAATGGGTCCTGCTAGGCACCTACCCTTTCGATGCCGGCAACTCGGGCACTGTCCGCATCGGCAATGAATTGACCAATGGCTACGTGATCGCCGATGCCGTGCGCTTTGTGACTGCTCCAGAGCCTGTCGAACCAGTCCCATCTATTGAAGGGGACTGGGAACTCACCTTTGAAGATAATTTTGATGGCACGGCTTTAGACGGAAACAAATGGCGCTTTGCCACCACCTATGCCGGCATGCCCGGCAGCGGCGGCAACAACCATAAGAATGTTACCGTAGCCGATGGATACCTGAATCTTAAAGCGAGCACCGACTCCGGCAGTATAGGGGGCAGTAGCTATAGTAACTCCGGATGCCAAGTGAGCACCTACGATGTGTATCGCCAACAGTATGGATACTTTGAGGCGCGTATCAAATATCCAGCAGTCAAAGGCTTATGGCCCGCCTTCTGGATGATGCCTGACCGCGCTAATTACGGCTGGTTGGAAGGCTACTATCGCTCCTACCTCAAGTTTGACCTCAGCAATGCAAGCCCCGGGACAATCACCAGTGCGGTGCTTAAACTAAAGGCATCTGCAATTAAAACTCAGGGCTCCGTCCCGAATAACTTGGTTTACATGAAGCTGCGTGATGATTCATGGAACGAATCCACTCTCACCTGGAATAATAAACCGGCCGCAGATCCTGTTTGGATCGAACAAAAATGGGGCGAGATCAACACCGTGGGCCAAGAGGTCACGCTAGACATTACCGATTTCGTCAGTGAGCAAATGGACGACGACAAGATTATCAGTATTGTTTTGGCGGATACATTTATGCGCAACCGATCGGTAAAATTCCACAGTAAGGAAGCTGCGAATCAAGCGGATCGACCGCAATTGATCATCAATGGCGTCACCTACTACGTAAGCGAGGATGCCCACGTCAGCCGGGGCAGCTACGCCGACACAAACTTTGGGAGCGCGACAGAAAACTTCGTTTCAGACAGTTACGGTTCCGGCACTCACACCTACGGCGACGGCATGGAGATCGACATCATGGAATCACTGGGAATTTGGGGCCAAGACACCACCCAACACGCCACTCACTGGGATGGTTACGGCTCTCAGCATCAACATACCAATTGGGGGAAAATCACCTACCCAGCCACAACAGACGACTTCCATACCTATGGCGTCTACTGGCAAGACGACTTACTCGAGTTCTACATTGACGGACGAAAGACTGCTGAATGGAGCAATTCCCGCATTCCAAGTGCGCCTGCTTTCATGATTCTCTCCATGCAACTCGGTGGATGGGATAATAACGGCGTCACTGACCTCATAGACGATCAAGTCATGCAAGTCGATTGGGTTCGCGCATGGACTGGCACACGCACTCCGATTACCATCAGCGAACTCATCATCGACAATACGGACAGCTCCCAGGTCAGCCAAACGGGCACATGGAGCAGCTCTAGCACCAACAACGGCTACTACGGCAGTAATTATTCGCATGACGGCAACACAGACAAGGGCAACAAGTCCTTCAACTATCAGATCGATGTCCCCCTCTCTGGAACCTATTGGGTATATGCTCGCTGGACTAGCTATACAAACAGAGCCACCAATGTGCCCATCGACCTGACAGGCAGCGATGGCACCACCACAGTTACTGTAAATCAACAGGAAGATGGCGGCAAATGGGTACTGCTAGGCGAAAAAGAATTCGATGCCGCCACCACCGGCAGCGTCGAAATCCGAACCGATGGCACCGATGGCTATGTGATCGCCGATGGCATACGCCTACTACGGGTCGGTAATTAATCAGTATAAGACACATACTCAATCAGCAGACAGCTAACTAGTTTGAAGGCAAAAGTGCTATCTTAGGGCCTTCACAAATAGCCCACGCCCCACTCAAGCATCGTGGTAAACATTACAGATCAATAGAAACATTCACATGAGTACATCATTCCCGTCAAATTTCACTTGGGGCGCCGCCGCCGCTTCCTATCAAATCGAAGGGGCTTGGCAAGCCGATGGTAAAGGAGAGTCCGTATGGGACATGCTCGCGCATCAAAAAGGAAAAGTATGGGAAGGGCACACCGGCGACGTTGCTTGCGATCACTACAATCGCTACAAAGATGACGTCAAATTAATGACTGAAGTGGGCCTACAAGCCTACCGTCTCTCTGTTTCTTGGCCACGCGTCATCCCCAATGGAACAGGCAAGATCAACGAAGCCGGACTCGGCTTTTACGATCGCCTCATCGACGAGCTCTTGGCTGCAGACATTGATCCGTGGGTCACACTTTTCCACTGGGACTACCCC
Source organism: Thalassobacterium maritimum (assembly GCF_031127805.1). Taxonomy (NCBI): domain Bacteria; kingdom Pseudomonadati; phylum Verrucomicrobiota; class Opitutia; order Puniceicoccales; family Coraliomargaritaceae; genus Thalassobacterium; species Thalassobacterium maritimum. The sequence continues at coordinate 34,610 of NZ_JARXHW010000037.1, forward strand.
ACGGAACTGTTTAATCGCGGCGGCTGGCTCAACCCGGAAAGCCCACAATGGTTTGCGGAATACACCGCAGTCATCGTTGATCGCCTTTCAGACCGTGTCAGCAATTGGATCACACTCAACGAACCACAATGCTTCATCGGTTTAGGCCACTTACATGGTGACCATGCGCCCGGCCTGAAGCTCGGCATGCGTGAAGTACTCAAGGCGGGTCATAACTCGTTGATCGCTCACGGCCTTGCCGTACAAACCATTCGTGCACGCGCTAAAAAGACGCCTTCGATTGGTTGGGCACCTGTCGGCTGCATCAACTATCCTGCCAGCGACAAACCTGAAGATATCGAAGCTGCGTATAAGGCAATGGATGGCGTCTGGAGCGATAATTGCTGGAATAACCGCTGGTGGGGCGACGCGCCTGTGCTCGGGCACTACCCCGAACAAGGGCTTCAGGCTTACGCAAAGCACCTACCGAAATTCAAGGATTCTGACTTTGACACCATCCAACAACCGCTCGATTTCTACGGCTGCAATATCTATCACGGCAGTGAAACACAAGCAGGTCCCGACGGAAAACCTGAACTAACTGAAAAGGAAGTTGGTGGCCCACGCACGCACTTCTTATGGGAGCGATCTGACGACGCGCTCTACTGGGGCACAAAATACCTATCCGAGCGCTACAAATTGCCAGTGGTCATCACCGAAAACGGTCTAACCATGCCGGATTGGGTCTCACTGGATGGCCGCGTACACGACACGCACCGTATCGACTTCCTCCAACGCTACTTGCTTGGCTTAGAGCGCGCGATTAAGGACGGCGTCGATGTGCGTGGCTATTTCCAATGGTCCATCATGGATAACTTCGAATGGGCTGAAGGCTACAAACACCGCTTTGGCCTAACCCATGTTGATTACAATACTCAGGTTCGCACACTTAAAGACTCGGCTTACTGGTATCGCGATGTCATTAAATCCAATGGTGCGACTTTGCATGAGACACCTGTCGTCTCCACCTCCCCAGCACTCGCATCCACATAATCCCCCCCCATATGATCTCCACGAAACAAGCTTTCAATCTGCGTTTATTAACGCTACTCACCGCTATTACGCTACCACTGGCTGCCAGCACCACGCCGGCATCCCCGGTAGTCATGGCCCCCGCATCGGCGGAGCTCTCGAGTTTTCTGACAGAAAACAAGGCGAGTGTATCCATCATCGACTTGGACCAGTCCAAAGTGCTAGAGCTCGCCTTTCCCACAGGTAGCGGATACCCGGGCATCAATCTTCCGGTGCCTGCCGACGGGTGGGACCTCTCCGCCTACGCAGGCCTCGAAGCAGAGATCGTCAATACGGGCAGTGCGCGTATCAATGTAGGCATGCGAGTCGATAACAAAGGCCACTGGAAAAACGAGCCGTGGAATAGCAATAATGCGTGGCTAGCGCCCGGCGATTCCACTCGCTTGAGGGTGACCTTCGGTCAATCCTTTGGGAAGCCTGCCTACCAGTTGAACAGCAGTGAGATCAGCGCGGTGAAACTCTTTGTTAGCCAACCGCCCACAAATGGCAGTATCCAGATCAAGTCCATTCAGGGCGTGGGCAAAGCCACGACACAGGCCGCCCCCCAGGCGAAACCTACACAAGCATCCACAAGCAGCAACACCGGCAGTGGCGGCCTCACGATTTACAACCCAGCGCAAGGTGTCGATGGTATCAAAATCGAGGAAGCCCCACAGATATCAGTCGACGGGCAAGCACTCACTGTGCGCTTTCCAGAAGGTGGCAAGTATCCCGCGATTAACTTCGAGAGCGACAACGGCTCTTGGGACCTATCTGCATACAATGCAGTGGAAGCTGTGATCGAAAACACTGGCAACTCGTCGATCCGACTCGGCCTACGCATCGATAACGCAGGCCACTGGAAAAACGAGCCATGGAGCACGGCTCAGCTGACCATTGCCAAGGGAGACACCAAAACTTTGACTGTTCCTTTCGGTATGAAATTCGGAAAGCCTAGCACTGGCTTCGATCCAGCAAAGATAATCAATGTCAAATTGATGGCTCTCTCTCCCAAACCTGGCTCTCAGTTGCGCTTGCTCTCAATCAAACCTGTGCAATCTGCAAACGCTGCCACGGGCAGTGCTGTGAAGGTTCAAAACGGGGTGCTCTTCGACCCGACGAGCTCGGACATCAACAATATTCATATCGAGCAGACCGGAACGGTATTGAGCAAAGGTAGCCATCAAGGTGCACCGGCCGTCGACATCAAATTTGCAACCGACACCCAGTATCCGGGGCTCAACTTCCTCGCAGCGGGCCAAACGATTGATCTCTCCAACTTTGGCGGTGTGAATGCACAACTGCACAATGCAGGCTCCAAGAAGCTACGCCTGACGCTGCGCGTAGATAACAAAGGTCACTGGAAAAACCAGCCATGGAACACCAGCAAGATTACCCTACAACCGGGCGAGACTAAAGACCTGCGTGTGACCTTTGGTCAAAACAACAATAATGCTCCAGGCTTCCCGCTCGATGCATCCAAGATCACGCAAATCAAACTGTTTGCCACTGATAAATACAGCACCGCACCACACTTACAGCTACTCAGCTTGAACTGTGTGGCTAAGAGCAGTGGCGGTGCATCCGGTTCCACCAACTTCAATGTGCCTGCAATCGACGGTGTATTCTATAAGATCCACGCCGAAGCGGACCTTTCACAGCTCGGTCAAAACCACACTAGCGTCAGCTACGATGAGAGCACTGGCTCGCCAGCACTCAAGGTGGACTTCGACTCCAGCACACACTACCCCAACGTGACCTTCCCTTGCCCCGATGGTGGCTGGAATATGGAAACCTTTGGTGGTATCAAAGTCGATATCACTAACCTCAGCGACCGTAAGCTCAGCAACATCACCATGCGAGTGGACAATCCCTCAACTCCTCAAAATAAATCTCCTTGGAACAATGAGAAAATCACACTTGAACCAGGCGAGACGAAGACACTCGAACTCTACTTCGGTGGCACGGAAGAGAGCCCCAAATATCCACTCGATCCGACAAAGATCTCTGGCGTTCAAATCTTTCAAGCTCACCTGAAGCAAGACAGCACACTGCTACTGAAAAACCTACGCGCATTTGGCAGCCCGAAATCAACTCCTACTGCTGCGTGGACCTCCTCTCTCGAAGATCGCAACACGCCTGTCACGCCACCGGAATGGCTGGGCACACGCCCGCCTGTTGAAGGTGATTGGGTCGTCACATTCGATGAGGACTTCGAAGAAGGGACTGCACCCAACCCTGAGGTCTGGAATTACAAGCTCTCCCACGATGCCCTGCACCCCGGCGAAGCACGCAATACCGCGGATAATGTCTATATCGAAGATGGAGCGATGGTCATCAAAGCAGAAGTGAGAACCGGCCACCACCACGATGACCCCGAGCTACCGACCAGCGAATATTCTTCAGGCGCAGTCACCACTTACGACAAATGGACCCAATGCTACGGCTACATGGAAGCTCGCATGAAGCTGCCCAAAGCACGTGGTTTATGGCCTGCATTCTGGACCATGCCCGACCGTGGCGAAGAAAGCGGCCTCGGCAAATGGGAACGTCGCACCACAGCCAATGCACACGGTCAAGGCATGGAAATCGACATTCTCGAATACCTCACAGAATGGGGCCGCGGTCGCAATAACGTTGCGACCCACTGGGATGGCTATGGCCAAAACCACAAAAGCTGGAGCTATAGCCACATGTATTACGGCCCCACTCCAGATGGTTGGCATACCTTTGGCCTACTATGGGAACCAGGCAAATTGAGTTGGTACATCGATGGACAGCTTAAATGCGTCTGGGAAAACGAACGGATTATTGATGTCCCGAGCTATCTCATTTTGAACCTCCAAATGGGCCGCTGGGCCACCAAAGACGTCGACCGCGCAAGCCTACCGGACTACTTCAAGATCGATTACGTGCGCGCGTGGCAGCTTAAAGAACGCCTTTAAATAAACGCACGGAAACAAGACATTTTTCAAAGCCGGTCACCTTATCGAGGTGGCCGGCTTTTTCGTTATAAAATCATTCGAGAATCTCGATCATCATGCAGATAGCGCTGAAGGTTTTGTCCGTTTGACACCATGAGCTCTTTATATCGATTTGAAAAAGAGCTTAGCTTCTACGCAGGCAAGATACCCCAACAGATCGGAACTATGCGGGTTCGTGCCAGTGTTGATCAGCGAATGACACATGGCAATACAGCACAACGCTAACATCACCACCGCAGATAAGTTATACTGTTTTATTTAAAATGTACATCCCCCATCTCTAATTAGGCCGAAAAATCAATCTTCCAGCAGCCATGAAACGTAAAGCAAAAGATACACTGACGGCACTCGAAATGAATCGAGGCGAAATCGAGGAGTTTGAACTACACTCCGGAGAGATCATACGCATCGAACTAATCAGCACCTCCGCACGCGTGCTACGGACGACGCTAAAGCAATTAAAAGTCGAAGAACACGCCGCACGGACGGATTACAGCTTCAAATGCGTGCTAAAAATCAACGATCATGAACACAGCCTCGAACGCGAGGTGTCCACCCAGCGCAGCTTCTACGAGCCATGGGAGATCGACGGCCTACGTATCTGGTTCGATGCCGTGCAAGACATCTTTGAATTCCTCACAGAGGCACACGGCGAATGTTGCCCCCGCAAACATGCCCGTTTTGCGATCCAGGATGCGAGCTTACGAATTTGCCCCGAGCTAATCCATCCCTGGTGCCCATTACCTAAAGGTGGATTAAAGATTGAGCAATGTTATCGAGGAGAAGATTGCTGGCTAGGAGCCTATAATGGAGCTTCCGCCCATGGAGGTTTGGACATCAATCATCCTGCAGGCACTCCACTATGGGCGCCCTTCAACATCGACGATCATTACTACTTCAACAGCGTAGAGATGGGCCATAACAATAATCGCTGGCGCGGCATGCACCGCTGGAAGAATGGATCCGAGTGGATCCTTCAGGCGCACCACATGACGGAACTCACGGTCCAAGAGCACAAACCGCTCAAACCAGGAGAACAATTTGCGTGGGGCGCAGGCGTGTGGTCAGGTGACGCAGAACACAGCCATTTCGTATTTAAAGTCCATGACTACGGAGAGACGATCTTGTTGGACCCTTGGATTCTATTTTGGCAAATGTATCAAGACCAAGGACAACTCAGCTCTGAATAGAACGCACCAACAAAAACGGAGTCTAGGCTAAAACATCGGCTCTAGTAGTCGGAGAAACACATAAGTTTCATCAGCTGGCGACTACCAAGATACAAAGCAGCTATGCTATACTAATAGTTCATCGAATGACCTCTAAATTAACGACACCTAATCCCCGCATACATCGTACGATGAATCCACACAAACTCATACGATGCGCCCTTATTCTCAGTGTAGTTACCCTGCTGTGGACGACTGGCTGTGCCCCCGAGAGCGAAAGCAGCTCAACTGAAGCGACACAAGACCCCCTCGAAACCGGAATCAGCGAGCTGCGCGCCTTTAATTTCAATCAAGCTCATGCCATTTTACTCGAACATGCGCAGCACATCAGCCCCGAGGATTTGGACTGGCCGCTCGCGACATATAGTTTGGCACTGGCGACTTGGCATCAAGCTCCCAGCACACAGCAAGGAATCGACGATGCCAAAGTGCTCTTTCACGCCTTAGTCGAAAAAGCGCCACAACACAATCTGGCAGCAAGTGCCCTAATCGACCTAGGTAGAATCGCCGAGTTCAGTCAGGCCGACGATGCCGCAGCACAAGCACAGGCCTACTACAAACGAGTACAAGATAAATTCCCGGGCACTGAAATGGCCGTGCGTGCGAGTTTGCTGGAGGCTCAATCGCTCGCTCGCTCTTTCGACGAACAGCAAGTGAAACAAGCGATTCAACTACTGGAAAAGCTGACCAAAGAGCAAGCAGGCAGCCAGTGGATCGGAACTATCGAGCAATACATCGCTCATTTGTATGCATTTTATCTAGATGAGCTCGAACCCGCCATCACACACTACTCTGCTGCCAAAGAGTTTGGATTCCCACGCAGCTCTGATACCGATCTCTCGCTCTGGCAACTCGGGCTCTGGCAGCAAGAAGCGAAGCAAGACCTTGCCGCCGCCGAGACATTTACCGAACTCGTCGAAGAACACCCACGCAGTGTCTACGGCAGTGTAGCACGCAAGCGTATCATCGAAATCGCCAAGCAACACCCGGAAGCAAACATCACCATTCCCGAACTCGCCGAAGTTCGCCTAGGCAGATAACACGGAGCGCCACCATAGATGAAACGATTTTTTAAAAACTTTAGCCTAAATTGGATCGCAGTCGCACTCTTGCTGGGAGCCTTTATTTTCAGCGCAGTCCGCTTCTACCTCATCACCGATGAGAATACAAGTGCCGAGGCCGACGCAGCGGGCAAGCGCGTCATTCGTATCGCACACTGGCAATTAGAACCGGGCTTCCGAGAGAGTATGCAGTGGGCCATCGACACCTACAACGCGCGTCCGGAAGTACAAGCTGCCAATATCGAGATTGCACAGCTGGCGCTGCCTTCAAAGTTCTACAATCAGTTCATATACGTACACATGATTAGTGGAACTGCGCCTGACATCGCAGTCAAACGAGACACCGCAACCATTAAAGGCAACGCACTATCCAAATTCTTCACACCGCTAGGGAGCTACGTCGAACAGCCCAACCCATACAATGCTCCCGAATATCAAGTGCCCAACTTGCCGAATGAGCTATCTCAATTCCTCGCCAATGCACCATGGCGCGACACCTACTTCGATGGCATGCAGAGTGCCTACGATCCATCACTGAGCGACTACTACACCATCCCCATCAGCTCTTGGGGCGGGTACCGCATTTTCTATAATTTAGAAATTCTACAAGCGGTCAAATCCTTTGCTTTGGCAGCGGCCACTGCAAACGATGCATGGATTCAGCCACTATGGCGCAGTCCCCAGCAGACAGAGGGCTTCATTCCGCAAGCTGCGGGTCGCGCATGGCTAGAAAATGATCAGGTCCCGCAAACACTGGGGCAATTCATGCTCTATTGCCAAGCGGTAAAGCAATATGCGGAGGCGGCACAACAGCCTTATCTGACACCCATTTCGGCGAGTAGCTACGGCCTCGACCAAATCGGCAACATTTACGGTGAGCAATTTCTATCTAGAAACTGGAAATCACTCAGTCTCGATCTGGGGTCTAGCCTAAACACCATGGAGTTCATCGCTGGCTACGAACGAGGCATATGGGACTTCGACTCTCCGGAATTTCTCGAGTTTTTTAAACTCCTCAAACTCTTCACCAGTTACTACCCAAATGGCTTCCTCGGTCTGGATCGTGAGCAAGCTCGCCGTCGCTTTGTGCTCGGCCAGGCTGCCATTTACTACGCGGGCGGCTGGGATGCCTCTAGCATTTACAAGGGCGTCAATAGTCGCGATAAGATTGAAGATCGCTTCCCCATCGAAGTCGCCCCGAGCCTCATCGCAGCCCCTGGCGAACGCTGGGATAATTGGATCGATGAACGGGTGACGGAAGCCGATGCAAAGGGCGGTGTGCCCTTTGCCATTAATAAACGCAGCCCTAACTTCGATTGGGCACTCGACTTCTTACAGTATATTTCCTCGCACCGAATCAACGAAGCCTTCAATCAACGTTCCGAGTGGTTGCCTGTGATCGTCGGAGCGAAACCGCCGGCCACCATGCAGGCATTCATTCCGATCGTGCAAGGCTTCCCTAAGAGTTTTATTCTCAACATGCAACGCTACGACGCACCGGCCTCAATTCGTAATGCATACGGTCACAGTATGAAACTGTATCTGACGGGCGACATTGAAGCCGCAGAGTTTAAAGCCCGTATGGCCGAGGTACTCAATAATCCGAAAATCGGCACCCGCAGAGCTTGGCTCAAAGCCAAACAAGATGCGGTCGATAACACGCGCGCCAATGACCGCACATTATCCGTCGAACGCTTAAATGTAGAACTTGGCTCCGAAAGCGCAGGCCAACGCGAACGTGCACTTTTCTATATCGGCCTGACTCAAGGCGAAGGTGCTCATGTCGAGCGCTGGTGGCATGAGCTCTACCCCGAAGAAGAGTATCCATCGTATTAATACATACTTTCTAACAGCATATCTCTAGATGCCCATTCAATCCGACGTTCCTCCGATCCCTGTGCCTGACGCTCATGCCAAGGGTAAAATGCGTGCCAAGCTCTTTCAAAAGAGTAAGCTCTT
>NZ_JARXHW010000038.1:0-41950 GCF_031127805.1 Thalassobacterium maritimum
TTCGCTCTTCGAGCTACGCATGGCACAGCCCTTAGCACAACGTGGGAGCTTCGCTCTTCGAGCTACGCATGGCACAGCCCTTAGCACAACGTGGGGGCTTCGCTCTTCGAGCTACGCATGGCACAGCCCTTAGAACAACGTGGGGCTTCGCTCTTCGAGCTACGCATGGCGCAGCCTTAGCGTGTGGCTTGATAAGCTTGCCAGTTTTGCCAGGCGAAAAGTCCCATGAATAGGGACAAAAAGAGTGTGCCTAAAAAGAAATAACCAGCCAGTCCGATGGAAACGGCGACGATAACGCTAAAAAGGTGCACGTAGCTCTGCTTCTGCGGGCCCAGCACGGCGGCTAACATTTGCCCGCCATCCATGGGATAAATGGGCAAACAGTTTAAAATGGACCAGGCGATGCTCACCCAAATCAAGTCTCTCATGAAAGGCCCAAAAAGCGAGCCCTCGGGAATCGCTAAATAGCGTGAGAGCACGATCAGCAAGACGCCGAGCGCAAATTGCACCGCTGGACCGGCTGCGGTTACGACAAATGACTGCACGCGATTTAATCGCCCTGCGGGATAGGCGGCGAAGCCTCCGAAAGACTGCAGCGTAATCGAAGTGGGCAAGCCAAACTTGCGAATCGTCAATGCGTGCCCCAATTCATGAATTAAAATCGAAAGAAAGGCGGCAAACATAAATACCAGCACCAGCATGATATCCAGCGAATTAGCCGCACTAAAGCCGCCCCCGATCAAAGCCATCGTGATCCAAAACCACGGCTCAATACGCACGGGAATACCAAAAATTGAAAAGTGTATCATTATTTTATTCGTACGTGCGCCGGCCTTCGAGAGCACTGCGCAAGGTGACCGAGTCGGCATAAGTCACACCACCTCCACTCGGCAGTCCAAATCCGATGCGTGAGACTTTAATTGGCCGCGCTTGTACCAGCTCTTCTTGAATATAGTGGCAGGTGGCCTGACCTTCGATATCATTTGAAAGCGCTAACACGAGCTCAGTCACTTCGTCGGACTCGATCCGACTCTGCAAACTTTGAAAGTTCAACTGCTCAGGGCCAATCCCGTGGATGGGCGAAAGCTTGCCGTGCAATACATGATACTGCGCCTTCCATGCACTGGAACGCTCGATCGCGATCAAATCCGGCACATGCTCCACCACACATAGCGTGCTTCGGTCACGATTGGCATCTTCGCAAATGGCACAGAGTTCGCTCTCTGCCATATTACCACAATTCTTGCAGCGACCGACCGCATCGCGCGCAGTCGTCATAGCATTCAGCAGTTCGCCCATCACGTCGGGCTTCTCCACTAACAAATGCATCGCGACACGCTCCGCAGAGCGATAGCCCAAACCGGGTAAACGCTTCAGCTGCTGCAAGAGTGAATCGTAGGCAGGTGTCATGATCAGAAGACGGAGGGCAGCGAACAAAAGTCAAAAAGCCAACAGACGGCCCAACCCACGAAGCGGACCTCCAAGTAAACTACATCAAGCCAGGAAAGCCGCCCATACCACCGGTCACGGCGCCCATGGCTTCTTCACTGGTTTCTTTAGCCTTGGTTGCTGCTTCTTGAACAGCAGCCAAAAGTGTCTCTTCGACGAATTCGGCATCTTCCTTCAAAAATTCAGGATCGATCTTGAATGCTTGAAACTCGCCTTGCCCGTTAATTTTGACATTGATGGCACCACCGCCGCTGGAAACCTCCAAGATGGTGTTGGAGAGCTCCGCCTGCACGGCCTCCATCTGCTTTTGCATTTTTTGCGCTTGTTTAAGTAGTTTGCCGACGCCTGCCATAATATATGATCTCTAAATAAGGGGTTCTTAAAAAATGTGAAACGGCAGTGTCCTTAAACAAAAGGTGTCGAGTCAAGCCGATAGCAGAAACTCTAAGCCATTATAGCCATTATAAATATACAGCCACTATTTCACACCATTCTCAGTCACCGTCAGCGAAAAACGAACTTGGCTTTCGCCCCCACCCAACACCAAACTATTACTCCCCGCTGAAAGTCGCACACGTGACTCTAAACTTTTGCCGCCAATCCGTATGCCATTCACAATCGTCCCCAGCCTACTGCTGTGATCTTCGATGTAGACACCATCCGCACTGCTATCGATCACACAATGCTTACGAGACACGCGAAAAGGAGCACGATCAGCCACTAGAAACTGATTTGGAATCACCGCCTCGGAACCAGCGAGCTCCCCACGCCGCCCGAATAGAACCGGAAAACTATCGACCACTCGACTGCGCAGCGCGGTCTGCTGGCGAATTTCATCAGTTGCCGGCTCTACCAACACAACACAGCCAGACTTCGATGGACTCAAGATCTCAGGGTTGCGGTGTGGCTGTGTCGGCTCCAACTCATCCAGTCGGGCTAAGGCGTTTAGTAATCGATCATTAGTCACACGCAAACGATCAAAAATTGTCGAGAGATAAGGCACCAGCTCTTCCTCACGATTACTCAGCGTGGTTTCAAAATCATCACGCGCAAGCACACTTACGGTCGTCGTCTCTAAAGCACGGGCCGAAGCAGAACGTGGACAACTTCCTACGATTGCCATTTCACCAAAAATCTCCCCTTCCTCGAGAATCGCTAAAATCAATTTTTTACCATCTTCCTTAATCGAGATTTCAACGCGCCCCTGCTGCACTCGATAGGCTTCGTCCCCCGAATCCCCCTCTGCAAAGATCAACTTACCTGCCGGAAATTTTTCAACTTTCATATTAAACAGTATAAATACTAAATTTCATTCAACTTGGGTACTCCGAAAAAATATAGCGACGCAGGTTCTCAGCTTCCATCTCATTCACCTTGAGTAACCAACGAGTGACATCACCGATCGAAACCATACCAAGCAAGACATTATCATCAAATACGGGTAAATGCCGCACACGTCTATCCGTCATAATGTGCATCGCATCTTCGACTGAAGTCTCCAAACGAATCGACTGAAAATCCTCCGTCATAACATCTCGCACGAGCGTGACGCTCGGATCGCGACCAGCAGAAACCACGCGGGTTAGAACATCTCGCTCCGTAAAAATGCCACAGACCTGCCCCTCTCGCTTTACCAGTAGTGAACCAATACGCTGTCGATTCATTTCAGCAACGGCCGCACTCACAGTAAATTCTTCATTCACACAAATAACGGAGGCACTTTTTTCACTGAGGAGAATAGATACAGAAACTTGATTTAGGGGCATGTTCAGAATGTTATACTTGGAAGGAGATTCTAGCAACCTCACTTTATAGTTTCGTGGGGTAAAAATTTAGTTCGACAGCGTCATAGATGCCACGATCAATACCCGCATGAAACAATCTATTGGAGTCGATATTGGAGGCACAAACACCTGCGTAGGTACAGTCAGCGCAGACGGAACCGTTCACCAACGCGCACAATTCCGCACGGATGAGTACGACAATGGCATCGCCTATGCAAATCGCTTGGCGGAAGCCGTCCGCGAGGTCATGCAAGGCGACACAGCAATCGCCGCAGATGGCTGGGCGGGGCTAGGCATCGGCGCCCCCAATGGCAACTACCTGAGCGGCAGCATCGAAGAACCGCCTAACCTGCGCTTCAAGGGTATCACACCACTAGTGGACCTGCTGAAGGAACGCCTCGACCTGCCCAACATCCAGCTCACTAACGACGCCAACGCAGCCGCAATCGGTGAAAAAATCTATGGCGCCGCCAAAGATTATAGCGACTTCATCATGATCACGCTGGGCACTGGCCTCGGCAGTGGCATCTTCGTAAATAATCAACTCGTTTACGGCCACGACGGCTTTGCGGGCGAGATGGGGCACATCAGCGTCATACCCGACGGTCGCTACTGCGGCTTCGGACGCCGCGGCAGCTTGGAAAACTACTGCTCAGCCACTGGAATCCGCCGCACTTACTTCGAAATGATCGCACAACGCGGCGGCACCACTTCACTCGACCATATGCCGCTCGGCGAGATCACCGCCAAGGACATCGCCGACGCAGCCGATCAGGGAGACCCGATTGCTCAAGCGACTATGGACTTTACCGGACGATTACTCGGCGAAGCGCTGGCCTCCAGCGCACTAATCACCAGTCCCGCAGCCTTCTTCTTATTTGGTGGCCCCGTCAAAGCCGGCGAGGTGCTACTCGGACCGACACGTCGCTCCTTCGAGAAACACCTGATCCCCCCCTTCAAAAATAAGATCAAAATTATCGAGTCTGCCCTCCCGATGGGGGACGCAGCCATCATCGGAGCCGCCGCACTGGTCGCTTGCTAGATCGATGTATAAGTGGTGAAACAAGAAACGCCGCCCAATCGCTTGGGCGGCGTTCTGTTAACAAACAACAAACTAACAATTACAAATTACACTGATTTATATAGATATAGACGCACGACCTTGCTCTGCGTTCAATAAATCTAAAAAAACTTTCATATAAATCCTGCACCCTGGCAGCTACGCGACACCACAAGATCGCATCTCACTACACGACAAATGTTTAACGACGATTTCAGCCCCGCCGAAGACAAACTCACTCCGAGTGAAAAACTAGAAAAATACTCTGGCGAAGTCGACTGGAGCTACCTGCGTCCCCACTTTGAAGCTGGAAACATGATCTATGTAGACCCCTGCCTCGACTTAAAAACCGCCGGACTCGCCTTTTCCGAAGACAATCAAGCACAGGTGCAAAAATGGCTCCGCTGTGGTGATCTGGTGCAACCTTGCGATTTGCATGCGGCACACTGGCAAAAAGAGAAAACACAGTTTCGGGCCATGATCGTGCGGCCATTTATTCTCGCGCAGCCACTTCAATAACCACAGACACAGCGCCAATGACAGCATGCTGCGACCGCACGGGGCTCTTTAAGATCTTCTTCATCTATCTTCGCCTGGGCTGCCTCTCCTTCGGTGGCCCGATCGCACACTTGAGCTATTTCAAAGACGAATTTGTAACTCGTCGCCGTTGGCTCGACAGCGCCAGCTATGCCGAACTGCTGGCACTTTGCCAATTCGTACCGGGACCATCCAGCAGCCAACTCGGATATGCCATCGGTTGGTACCGCGCTGGACTGGCAGGCGCATGTGCCGCATGGCTGGGCTTCACCTTGCCCTCAGCCCTACTGATGATCGGCTTCGCTTACGGACTCTTTGCACTCGGCGCTTTCGTGGAACCACTCACCCATGGTTTACTGATTGCAGCAGTCGCAGTGGTGGCCCACGCCACACTCGGGCTGGGCAAAAAACTCTGTCCCGACTTTCCACGCCTAACCATTGCAATACTTGCAGCGGCAATTGTCCTAAGCTGCCCCAGTCATTTAAGTCCAGTCGCTGCCATCATAATTGGTGCACTCATAGGACAATGGCTCAAACCAGCCATCGAGCCTCCGCATCCATCTTTCTTGGCCGGACAAGCATCCACCCGAAAAACAGTCATTCTGGCGGCACTGATACTCTACGCGCTCTTGCTGCTCTTGAGCCTGGTCACCACGTCCTCCGCCCCAGGCGCCATTTACGCGTTCCACTACCGAACAGGTGCACTCGTATTCGGCGGCGGCCATGTAGTGCTTCCATTACTCAACGATAGCATCGTTGCAGCAGGCCTAGTGTCTGAAGAAAACTTCCTAGCCGGCTACAGTGCTGCCCAAGCACTGCCCGGCCCACTGTTCGCGCTGTCGGCTTTCCTCGGCACAGTGGGCTCAAACAGTAGTCCCGCAGCAATAGGAGGCATACTGGCACTCGTCGCCATCTTTTTACCTGGGCTACTGTTACTGACCGGACTGCTCCCTTTCTGGGGTCGCATACGTTCGCAGCAATGGACACAGTCGGCGCTCTATGGCGCCAACGCCGCCGTGGTCGGACTGCTCTTAGCTGCCCTCATCCACCCAGTCTGGACACATGGCATCGGAAGTTGGAGCGACCTTGCTTTCGCATCAATCGCCTTTTTAGCACTTTACAGGTATAAATGCCCCGCATGGGCAGTGGTGATCGGTAGTGGCATCGCTGGCTTTATTTTTTATTAAAAACAAAATTCTACGCTTGTACTATTAGCTGGAGCTTCCATCGTCGGAAACATGCCGACCACACAAGCCATACCTCGCAGCAGCAGCAGCAGCAGCAGCAGCAGCAGCAGCAGCAGTAGCAGTAACCTCATCAAACAAGGCGCATTCTGGACCGCCAAACAGCGTGATGGACATTCAATACACGAAATCTCTTACCGCGCCTGCTACAAACCACAACTGCCCGCCTACTTCATCCAACGCTATGCAGAGCCGGGGCAATTGATTTACGACCCTTTCATGGGCCGCGGCACCACCTTGATCGAAGCCAAGTTACTCGGGCACAATGTAATCGGCAACGATGTCAATCCACTCAGTACCATCCTCACGGCTCCACGTCTGTGCGAACAAAACTTAGAACAAATTGCGCACCGCATTGAGTCCATCGAACTCCCCAAGATGAAGATCAAAGACGAGGATTTGCTGGTTTTCTTCGAAGCCAAGACCCTACGTGAACTCTACGGCTGGCGCAGTTACTTTAAGGCACGTCACAAAGCAGGCACCTTCGACACAATCGACGCATGGCTACAGATGGTCGCCTGCAACCGTCTGACAGGTCACTCCAAGGGTTTTTTCTCCGTCTACACGCTACCACCCAATCAAGCGACAACACTCAATGCCCAACGTAAAATCAATGCGAAGCGCGAGCAGAAACCAGAGTATCGCAATACCAAGGAGCTGATGCTGAAGAAATCCAAAAGCCTCTTGCGTCAGGCATTGCCCGAAAATTACAACAGCACCTCCTCCACCCTACTCTGCCGCTCGGCCGATGCCACTCCAGAGATAAAAGACGAATCCGTGCAACTGATTGTGACCTCTCCCCCCTTCTTGGACATCGTCAATTACGTGGGCGACAACTGGCTACGCAACTGGTTCTGCCAATGCGAACCCGAGCCCGGCAAGCTATGGCAACTGCGCAAGCTCGAAGACTGGACTGAAAAGATGACGGCCTCGTTGCAAGAAATGGCGCGTGTGCTCAAGCCCACTGGCCGCATTGCGCTGGAAGTGGGCGAAGTGCGCAAAGGCAAGCTCAAGCTGGAAGAACAGATCATACTCGCGGGGCAAGCCGCGGGGCTGACAGTGGAATACACGCTCATCAACAGTCAAAGCTTCACCAAGACTGCCAACTGCTGGGGCGTGCGCAATAATACGCGCGGCACTAATAGCAACCGCATCGTCGTCTTTAAGAAATAAAAAAGCGCGACTGCCCGTATGGCCGTCGCGCTTTGTTTGAGAAGTTTCAGCTCTACCCCTACGGGGCTTCGCTCACCGAGACCCGGAAGAAGGGGCAATCGATTTCATTGGTATCAATCGTCAGATCGATTCTTTCATAATCTGTCGAAGATAAGCCAGTCTGATCTGCGTTGAGACTTTCGGTGCTGCCAAGTGCCGGAACGGCATCCCACGGGCCCGTCAACACCAACGCGCACTCCGCGATGATCTCGAGATTCGCAGGTCGCTCGGCTCCGATCAGTCGCACATAGGTGACGATGAAATCAGTGCCGATCATTTGAGCTTGCAAACTAGGGCTGCTCGCAGCATCGGACGTCATATCTCCCCCAAGTGCCCACTCATAAAGGTTGGACTCACCATCGCCGTCAAAATCGGCATCGCTGGCTAAATCAGCAGCCACAACAGTCACACCATTATACATTTGGCCGACGAGAATGCCTTCCGCGGCAAATGCCCCCGCCAGTGCAGACTCACTGGCACTGGTCGTTGCGACATCAGCACTATTCGTAGGATCTGATCCCAATTGCAGCTCTGAGGCATTCGACATGCCATCACCGTCATAATCATCTTCAGGAGCTAGATTAGCGGGTACAGGGTTCCCGTAAGCACCATATTCAGCCATCTGTTCGGCAACGCAATTCTCCAGCTCAGTCGTGCTCCCCCAATCCACATTCGATAAGGGATTTCGGCCAAGCTGTAACTCAGCAATATTTGATACTCCATCAAAATCAAAATCAGAGCTCGCGTAGTAGCTAGTAGTAAAGGAGCCAAACTCGCCGAGTAATGCAAATTGCTCCACCACGAAAATATCAAGTGGATCACTCGGAGAGAAGAACGCATTCGAGGTGGATGTGGAGAGCATCAGCTCAGCAATATTTGAAACCCCATCACCGTCAAAATCATCAAATGGACCATAATTATCAACCGGGCGATCAATGAAAGAATAGAACATACGATTCGCTACGAAATACTCCAAGCTGGTCAACAAGACTCCACTATTTGCATCCGTCGGATCCGAGCCCAGCATAACCTCCAGCCCATTATTGATTAAATCATTGTCGTAATTGTCATTTGGCTGAATGGACACTTGCACTTCAGGACCAAAAACACCCGCATTTGCCATACCCACGGCGGTATAAGCCTGCATGATAGAGAATTCTCCGGTATCTAGATCACTGATCGGATTCCCACCAAGTTGAATTTCTGCCAGATTAGAAACGCCATCCCCATCATAGTCTTCTAGCGGGCCGATATTCAGCGGCGCAGGTGCCCCATAAACAGAATAGACATTCACAAAGCGCTCAGCGACGAAGTTCTGTAAAACAGTCGTACTGTTCGCATCGGCCGCATCTGTGGGATCGCGCCCCAATTGAAGCTCAACAATGTTACTCACGCCATCCCCATCATAATCATCACCTGGGGCATACTTGTCCACAGGTTGGACATCAAAGGCGTTGTAGTTCAGCAATTGAACCGCAACGAAATATGGCACTGGTTGCGATACAACAGTGGAGCCGTGATTACTAGGATTGCTCCCTGACATCAGCTCCAAGGCATTGCTATCCCCATCATTATCGTAGTCATCAAGCGGACCGATATTAAGAGGAATCGGTGAGCCATACACCCCAGCATCTCCCATCCCTTGAGCAACAAACATTTCCAAAAATGTAGGATTGCTCACATCATTAGCATCAGTGGGGTCGGTGCCCAGTTGTAATTCGACAAAGTTCGAAACTCCATCACCGTCGTAGTCGTCGCGATCACGCATCAGCGTGTAATCATAAACACCACGATCGAGGAAGTAATCGATCACGAACTGCGAGAGATCGCTTTGATTCTTAAGACGAACGACCACTCGCATCTGAGTGGCAGGATCTACCGCGACGCCTCCTGGTGCCACCGCCACATCATTACGTACAGTCACGTTCGCCGTATAATTGTGATCCACAACATCCATCACTAAAGGATCAGCGACCAAACCGCCCTCACCGGTGAGCGTATCAGCACCGACATAGCCAGTCGTCAATCCATAGAGCGTATCGAGATATGGTGTTTCAATGTCCAATAGTGTATTCCAAGTGGCTCCATCATCGTCACTATTCTGCACTTGATAGATAATATCGGTTGCGCCTCGAACCACGGGGAAGGTGATCGCTGGATAGGCCACTCCTTCATCATAAACGATGCGTGCTTTGTTGTAAGTTGTTTCACCATTAACGCTCTCAAGGCTAGGACTGGTATCCGAGAGGTCACTTAAGAAGGGCAGATTGAAAGCGTAGTAATAGAGATTGGCGAAATTGCTAGTGCCAAAATCAGCGTGTAAATCCCCAGACGGGGCGTTACTGATACGTGAACTGACAAACTTCTGCCAGCTCGCGTAATCAACCGTTGCCAACGCATCTGTAGATGGATCTAACCCCGCATCATAGGGGAAAGCTGCGAGCTGGAACCGTTGGTCAGTCACACCGATTACGCTCAAATCACTGGACTGTTCAATCGTCTGATCACGATTGATCACGAAGAAATACTGATAGTCTTCTAGTTCGGCAAGTGCCGCGATCACCGCTTCATCCAAATCTTCCATTCCTCCCGAGACCTGGTCTGCACCGAGGGCGGCCAAAAGCTCGGCTTGGCCAGGTAATTCGAGAACATGACGATAGGACAGCAGCGATTGTGCAGCATTCTGCGCCGTCAAACGACCAGGCAAAGCGACTTGCTCCGTCACCGTATCAAGCTCCATCACAAACTCTGCATTTGAAAGTAAGAACTCATCCTCCGACGCATCGAACTGCCAGAGTTCAATAGTTTGCGTCAATTCAGTCCCCGCAGGAATATCGCCCAAGCCCACATTCTCTAGCTCCCAATCAAAGAGTATCGTTTCGTTGGGATAGAACAGCTTCTGATTTTCTACATTTATGGCCCGAACCACTAATTGCGGCAAACGAGTGATTTCCACGTCCTGCAACACTGAGACAGAGTCATTGTTATCGAGCAACTCAACTCCCGTATCGTAGGTGAACTCCTGAAAATTGGGATCGAGCGATCGCACCCGCACCAATAAGTAGTAGGTGCCAGGCGTCAAATTAATCGGCAATTCAATGTCGCCGGTAAAGACCAAGCGTTGCCCAGAATCCAACACGCTTGCAACTCCGATGTGACCAATCAATTCGGAGGCAGACTCAAAGGTATCATCTAGAGAAAGCCTAACTTCCAGGTCTAAATCATTATAATCAAAGCCGACTGGCATATTTGCACGGTTCTCAACGGTGACATTGAGAGGAAACGAATCTCTCTCTAATACGTATTCCCCCCCGACATAGCTGACATCCACGATCGATAGATCAGCAACGTCCGCAATATCATCAAGTCTGACATTATCGACAAACACACGCCCCTGCGGTTGCTCATCGTCTACTCGTGTATAAGACCAAGCAATTTCCTGTAAACCGGCAGGAATCAAGATAGTTTCCTCAATCCAAACACCGTCGTCCTCACTGCTCAGCTCCATGGGTGTTGGGTCCATCAACGATTCGCGCATCACAGGCTCCTCGTTCAACATGAACTGAACTCGATCAATCGCATCACCAATCTCAGAATACCACTGAAAACGTAGTAATTTGGGCCCTTCGACTCGAGCCGAAACCACCGCACTGCCATCGACAGGTATCGGTTGGTCTACATCGGGACTACTCAATGAGGACCCGCCCACAATAGATTGATCCGCAGATGGGAACCAACGCCCATAGCCTGACAATTCCCAGTCTGCTGAATCCTCAAGCAGCCCCGTCCCCGCACGTTCCAGAGCAGACGGCACAGTCTCATCCGCATCTAATGTGACAACCTTAGCGCCAGACCACAACAGGTTGTTACTTGCATTATTCTCAAGCAAGAGATTGAGCGGGTTCACCCAGACGCCCAAATAATACTCCGCCGAAAGACTGAGTCCAACTGGTATCGTCAACTCGGGCTCGTTGGTGTAAGTGCGAACAGGTAAAAAGCGCTTACGAGAGAGTTGCTCTTTAGAACTCTGATCAAAGCCAATGACTAACTTTAATTGCTCATCAGAATAATCCTGCCAAGAACCTGCGTCGAGCACAGCGGTGAGCTCCAACAGTTCCTGGGCATCCAGTTCGGCTTCTAACTCGTTGGCCTCAGATTCTAACAGATCACGTATGCCTGCATCCATCAAAGCATTCAAACTATCTTGTGAGACACTGCTTTCCAAGTCATCCAAATTATCTCTCAGCCAGATAAGGTCATCCAAATCGAGTTTGTCGAATTTTTCATCACTAGGAGTTAGCTCAACATCCGAAGCATTGCCATCAGTCCAATCCAAGTTACTGACATCCCCGCGAGCCGTCGACAGGCGAACGTAAGTCGTCACACCTACATCAGGCAATTGACGATCCTTAATATTCCAGATGTAAACGGGCACATTAATCGGGTCGCCCGAGCGGTATGTATCTGCATCAGGTAAAACAAAGGTGGGAATCAAATCATAGGCAGCTGCCGAGAAATCATCGACCCAACCGGCATCAAGCCCAGCACGCACACCATCCCCATTCTCAATGTAGGACCAGCGTAAAATGTAATCACCAGGTTCCTCAATGGTGTAGTTATATTGAGCCCACTCGACTAAGCCAGAAATCTGTGCGATCGGAGTGAACTCGGCATCGTTGACACCGCGGATACTAAATTGCAGGACATCTTCGTATATGACCCCGTTTTGAATCTCAAACTGTGAAGAGACTCTCCAACGGAAGGAGATCAAACGTTTACTGTCGACAGATACAGAAGTCTGCATCCACGACACGCCTCCATTCTGAACAGGGCCCGACTGCGCCGAAGAACGAATTCCATTCGTAGGGTTATCTTGGCCGTAAACTGATGTTGTGCCATAGAAAGGTGCCTGCTGTGTAGACGACAACTCGGTAGGCACGACAAAACTATAGTCCCATGGAGTATAATTGCCTTCATCATCTAAAGCGACGTTCAGCGAAACTTCGCCGACAAAAACATTAGGATGTTCTGAATAAGTGACATTATCTTCCTCATCAGACTCGGAAATCACATCAGTCGCGTCAACGACTACACTGAGGTAATAAAACTGTCCCGCTTGGATGTAGTCTGGAATATCAGTCGTGATTTCATATGTTTGGCGAGAACCCGCAGCCAAACCGCGCGTTTCAACAAAGCTGGTGATCAAACGATCCGCCGTGAGCTCTTCCTCGCGTGATGTGGTCGCATACACATTGATTACAAAATCATCCGAACTAGCCGCACTCACACCTGATAGTCCACGATTTAAAATATCGAACTTAACGAACAACTCACTGGGGCCCTCGTCTTCAGTGGGCGCGATAATAAATAAGTCGTGAACCTCATTTGGCGCATCCTCAAAATCTGGATCTGCGGCAGGCCCCGCGACCTTAATCTCGTCATTGACGGAGTCCTCCGAAGGCTGCACGCGCAGATTTGCACGGCGATCAATGAAGATATCACGATTATCCGAACGTAGGAAATTATTATCATTTCCCGCAAAGGCTGCAGGCTCATCCACCTCAACCCCCGTAATCGCATCAATGGCATACTCAGCCACCGAATCATCGGCATCCACACGAGCGATAATATAGTAATTCCCCTCGGCGAGTTCCTCAGGCAAAATCAAGCTAGCTTGATAAGCAAAACTCGCGTCTTCATCGAGATCCTGAAACTTCTCGAGATAGCCCAAAGAAATATCGTCGCCATTGCCCGCCTCCGCATCGCTGGATAGCCAAACCTTGATTCGGAAGTCCTCTGGTAATGGAGCTTCCACAATGCCGCGGTTACTTCCCTTCACGATTACATATAAGCGATCACTGCCCAATACATATTCACCTGGCGTATACTGAATCGAATCAATCACATAATCAGGCTCATCGATCGGCTCGCCCACGACGAGTTGGTCCACAAACACACGCTCGTCTCCTACACGCGCGAGCTCTTGCACATAAGTAAAGCCTATAGGCGCACCACTTGGCACGATATAGTGAACTTGTTGCCAACCATCACTGACACCAAGATCTGAAGCACCTGAGAAATAGGCACTCACCTCGTCTCCTTCGGGACGCAGTGCATTACCATTTGCACCGAAGAACATATAGTTACGCGAACTACTGGTATTCGCTTTCACGCGAAAACTGACAACTCGCGGCTGATCTAAACGAAAGAGCAAGGAAGCCGCGGAACCCGCGCCCAGCACGGGGCTCTTGATTGCATCGCCTTCAACCGCTCCAACCACACCTGCAAGAGCAAACCAACGTCCCAAGCCTTCGTTGACCTCAATGTCAGGCGAAGTATCCCATGACGCGTCTCCAGTCTGCACCATGCGGTCTAGATTAATCGCGGGGAAGACTGCTTTGAATTCTTCCGCATCGAAACCTCCTGTGCCATCGATATCGAGCGCTTCAACAATCTGTAGAGCTCTGATTTCAACATCAGCGACTGCGCTAACAAAATCGTTATTCTCGTCATCAAACTCAGTCACTAGACCAGCCTCGTTCACGACTGAATTCGAATCACTGGGGTCCACGCGTGCCAACAAATAGTAATTCCCTTGGCTGGTCTCTTCAGGAACTAAGGAATTAAAGTTCAATGTAACAGAGTTTCCAGCAGTTGGTGCCCCTACCACTGGTAACGAGGAAAGTGCATTTTCCGGCGTCAGATCTAGAATCACATCGTTATCGTTCCCCCACACTTGATCTTGTGAGAGTCGCACTTCAACCTGATATGCAGTATCTACTGGCACATCTCCGAGATTTGTATTTGCCACGACCAGTTCGATATCAAGCAAATCTTTAGGACGTAAATCCGTCAGCGGTTGCCCGGCTGGGCTGGAGGCTGACAAAGCGCTAATTTCGAGATCCGGAATAAAACTCAATTGATCGATCCATGCGCTGTCGCTGCCTGCGCTCAGACTATCATCTTTCTCATAAGCCCAACGAATCTCATGGGCGCCGGCAGGAATTTGGACGATCTTCTCCTCCCAATCCACTTCGCCTGCAATCGAATCCCCGTAGGCCACATTATCGACATATAGTGTGAACGTGTCAGCCTTGATAGTGCCATCCTCATTCTCAGTAAACTCGCTACTGACCTTCCATAAAAATGAGATCGCAGCGGGCGCGTCTAAATCAACATTCATGACGAAGCCAGAGCTTTCACCATTTGCAATGAATGTGCTCCGCGCTATGTCTCCTGAAACAACGCTCTCGTCAATTAAACCGATGAAAGGCAGGTCGCCCTCAAAAGGTTGAACCTCATTATTCTGCAAATCTCCTGAGGTCGACTCCCAGTCAAGCGCCTCAGCCAAATCAACTTGTCCGAAAATAAATGCAGCGGTGCTGGAGAACACCGTATTATTCGTTTCATTACTTTCATCGAACACATCGTCCGCATCCACATAAGCTGCGAGATAAAGTCGCTGGCCCAGAGGCACAAACTCTCCCACAGAACCAATCGTCGGTGTAAAGGTATACGTATGATCGCCTCCAATAGGTGAGGTTAAGTTCTCATTTTGTGAATACTCACGAAGCAATAGGTCAAACTCATCCAAAACCGTATCTTCAGACAGGAATAATCGAACGTCGAAATCCCCTTGGACGACACCATAGCCTAAATTAGTAATCTCCATGGACGCCTCAAGCGAGTCATCGATCAAAAGCAAGCCACCAAACGCCTGGTTAGTGTATTCCACCGTAAGGTCAGGCAAAGCCAACAATTTAACGATACGGCTCTCGGAGATGAAGGTATTGTTAGTTTCATTAAACTCAACGATGTTGTCGGGCTCATCGACCGTCGCAATCAGGTAGTATTCACCCGCAGGAATCGTGGGATCCAATGTGATCGAGGGGGAGTTCGAAAACTGACTCCCGGAATTAAGCAAGGCTGTAAAAGTCTGCACCAAACCATCGCCACCATCGACGGGGTAATCATCCACATCTAAGAATTCATCTTCGGAGAGATAGAAATGAACCTGAATGTTACCGCCAGCAGGCTGTGTAACCCCGCCATTACGCACATCATAGTTCAAATGTAATTGGTCGCGACCAAGCACATACTCCGCAGAGTCGACCTCACTGCCATCGATCACTAGTTGCACCGTACTAAAGCTAAAATCGGGCTCTGAGAGCGCTTCGACTGAAATCTGATCCACCCAGCCCATGTCATCTCCAGAACTGGTGGAAGAATCTTTCTCGTAACTCCAGCGCAAGGTGTAGGGGCTACCGCTGGCAGGCAGTAGCAGCGTTTGATACGCCCAGTCCACTTCACCGGCAATCATCGTGCGCAATTGCCCGTTTGAATAAAGCTTGAGGCTGTCGCGTTTATCAGTGCCATTATTCTCACTGCTCACTTTCCAGTAAAATGATAAAAGAGAGTCCTCCGCGACAGCGATATCAGCCTCAAAGTAAGATTTCTGACTGTCTCCAATCTGAGCACTCTGCAGAGCGTCCACATCATCGTGAGTCACTAATTTTTGCCCAAAGAAAGGAAAGCCAGCACTAAAGGGAGCAACAGTCGGCGTACTGATGGCATATTCAGCCGCATCGTCAACGTCGACGGTGCCAAATGCGTATACAGGATTCCGAGTAAAGACTACATTATTAGTCTCATCGGTTTCAGTAAACGCATTAGTGGAATCAATATAGACCCCGACATAACGGAATGCACCCACAGGAATATCTGACGGAATCGTAGGCAGGAAGATCTGCACCGAACGACTATTCCCTGGCGAAAAACCACCCGCTTCCGTGTGCAACGCCAACGAATAATCAGATGCGTCAAAAACCTCATCCTCCGAGAGGAACACAGCTACTTGCATCGAGTCATAGGCACCGCCCAAACCTTCATTCTTGAGTGTAAACTCAGCCGCAAATGTATCGAGGCCTGCAGTAAAGACATTACCAATAATAGAGATACTGTCCAAGGATGGGTAGGTCTGAATGGTCAGATCCGGCAAAGCCTGGACATTGACAATTGCAGACTCCGAAACAAGAAGGTTGTTATACTGAACGGCCGCACCGGCACCATCGGGAAAGAGAGCTAGTCCCGCTTCGTTCACACCAATTTCTTCGACCGCATTATTGGCATCGACGACTCCAATCAAATAATAATCATCAATCAAATTGTTTGGAAGATTGATCGTTTCTGGAATAGTCACTGTGCCATTAGAGCTAAGCCCACCCGAATAAGTCAAAGAACGGACCAATACATCCTCTGCGGGATCAAAATTGGAATCGCGTGAGAGGTAAATTTGTAGCTCTATGGGTGTGCCTGCAGGATGGGGCAAACCTTGGTTGCGTATTTTCAAATTATACTTCAATCCACCTTGTCCAGCCACGAGCGAAACAGAATCAACCTCTTGGCCATTGAGCTCTAAAGTTAAACTATCCAACACAAAGTCCGGGGCTGTCATAGGATCCACTCGTAAGTGATCCACATACACACGATCGTTGGCGTTGGCGGTGCCCACATAATACTCCCAGCGTAAATCTGACTCGGAAGCGACTGGAATGACGACCTCTGCCCATGCAGTTTGTCCAGAAATCTCAAGGGCTTCAGAACCGCCAGTAGCCTGAAAACTCAAACGGTTGTTACCTGAGCTGGTCGCCGACTTCCAATTAAATCGAATGACCGATGGCAGAGTGAGCGAGGTCTGTAAGGCAGCACTCTGCGCTTCCCCAAGTGAAGGGCTAAACGCAGCATCTCCGTCTTCAGCGCCCGCGTATGCGAAGCCGTACCAATTGCCTGAGCCTGTAGTGGTGAAAGCTGTACCATTATAATCGAGGCCTTCCGCTAGCGATAGCTCTGCAATCGAAATTAGCTTGGAGCCACTAATTGATATATTATTGGCTTCATCGACTTCAGAAAGCACATCAGTCTCATCGACGACTAAAACTACATAATAAGCGACTGCATCGACCCCTGCTGGGATACTGAAACTCAAACTATCTGAATAACTGTTCCCCGCTGGCAGGTCGACATCCAAGGCCAACGCTGAACTACCTGCAGTGGGCGACAATTCGAGTACAGTGCTCGAGCTCAGATCATCATAGTCCGGCGTGAGCAGGAACTTTAATTGGAAAGGTGTATTCTTATCTTTATCTAAATCTCCCGTCCCCTCATTGCGGATGGTGTAGTCGAGGGTAATGCTATCGCCGACCGCATAACTCGGCTGTGGTGCCTGCAGGCTCAAGGCTGACGGTAGTAGATCCAATGTGAAATTCGCGGCATCAGCAAGGAAACCAGTATTATTGCTTTCGTCGAATTCTTCAATCAGATCGTTACTATCCAAATCAACGAGCAAATTGTAGTTACCAACATCAACCGAAGCTGGTAACGTCACTGAGAGCGCAATCGTTAAAGTGCTAGCACCCGCGATCTCTTGCGCCTGCCCAGCGGGCACCGAAAAGCTGAGACCTTCAGTGAATTGAACCTGCCCGGTAGCTCCGAAATTTGTCGCGGGGCTCAAAGCCATGTCCAATTGGAGTGCCTGAACATCCGCAAGTTCGATCGTCCCGGTACCGTTGTTTTGAACAACAATCTCGATATCCAAGTCGGAAGATCCGCTGACATTGCTCACATCAGACAGGATTTCTACGGACTCAACAACCAAATCCACCGCGCCCAAAGCGCTGGAAACAAAGCTGGAAGAACTGTCATTTCCACCTAGGCCGAGTTGCCCACTGGAATTACTGCCCGCCGCTAAGAGGCTGCCGTCATTGAGTTCAATCGCGGAATAATCTCGTCCCGCGGCAATGTCGCTGACTTCCGCACGAACAGACTGAAAAATATTATACAAGCTCTGCCCATTCGCGATCCCCGACTGTCCCGAAGCATTTTGCCCCGCAAAAAATAAGAAACCATTTGTCGACAGTGCCAAAGTATGTGAGGTCCCAGCAGAAACATCCTGAAAAGTCATGTTGCCAAGGCTGCTAACCACCGCTGTCGGCGTAGCTATATTTTGAATCGATGTGCCCGAACTTGCTCCAGTTCCAAGTCCGCCAAAGGCCCCTTGGCCCCATGCAAATAGTTTGAAATACGAATCGATCGCGAAAGAACTGGTCGAACCAGCTTCTACTTTCTTCCACGTGCTTCCACTTCCGACACGAGTGGGAGCCGATACAGCGGACGTATGTCCAAGCCCCAACTGATAGAGAGAATTGCGGCCCCAAGCATAGATCTGACCATAACCCGAATTGGGATTCCCCCATGCATGAATCGCGAGTGCGTAATCGGCGCCTGCGGCGATCGCGATCCATTTGTCATCATTAGGGCTATTGCCTTCTTTGTCCTGCAAACGCACCGGCGTCGTTTGAACCTGCGCAGACACCGCATTGCCCAATTGATCATGATTGTTATTACCCCAGAGCCAAATCTCGCCATCAGCATTCAAGGCCATAGAAAATGCACTCCCCGCTTCGACCTGGGTCCAGTTTGTTGCCGAACCTACTTGCGTGGGCACCAGACGTGTCGTCGTATCACCCAGTCCGAGTTGCCCATAATCGTTATTCCCCCAAGTCCATAGAGTGCCATCAGCCTTGATCGCTAGACTATGTCCACCATCCGAACCAGAGCTGGTAGGCACCAAGCTAGTGGCCACTTGAAGCCATGGCCCGGACTCAGCTGAGGCCACAGGTAGATCGCGATCCACTTGAGTGCCGTCACCGAGTTGCCCAGAGCTATTGGAGCCCCAAACATACAGATCTCCTGCATCGCTCACATAGAGTACGGATGCATTGCCCGCGGATATTTCAGCTGCGTCCAGTGAAGCAAACGGGAGCATTGCTAAAGATAGCAAAATCAGTCGCTGAGTTTTTTTGAAAAAATTCACTCTCGTTGATTTCATAAGAAGTCTTGGGTTGTAATGTTGTGTAGCCACTGAGCGCCGTATTATCGGCCGTTGTTCGAAGAAGAATCGCTCTCTTCTTCCTGCATTTTCTTATACTCAATGCTCTTTATGGCAGCTTGCCGCTGCTCAATACTCTCGTTAAGATCACGCTCAATCCGATAGTCTTCGAGTTGCTGAATCAAAGCACGCTCCTCTGCAGAAACTTGATAGCCTGGTAGTTCACTTGGAACGATTCCCATACGATCGATTACCCGTGGATCGATAATATCGCGATAAGTACTGCCATCGGGATTGAGGGTCCTAGCTGTAATGAAGATAATTAAGTTACGTTGTGCCGTCTCATCGGACTCACTACTAAATAAACGCCCGATACCAGGCAAGTCGCCCAACACAGGCACCTTCGTATCTCTCTTGGTAATAGAATCTTCAACGAGGCCACCAATTGCGAGTGTATAGCCATCCTTGATCATGATAGTTGTCTCTGTACGACGGCTTTCAATAATCGGAATATCTGTATTTTCAATACTCGCGAAACGATCCGTGCTCGATACCTCAGGAATAATCTTAAGGTTGATAAAACCAGCACTGTTCACTTGTGGCGTCACGTCCAAGTTAATCCCAATATCCTCATACTCAATATCATCGAGTTGGCGCTGTCCCGTCTCCGAATTAAAAGTGTATTGTGGGATGGGATAACGCTCACCAATCGCAATCTTTGCCTGCGTATTATTCAAAGTTACTACAGTTGGATTAGAAACCAACTTGATATCATCCTGAGTCTTCAACGCGCTAAGAATGATCTCAAACTCATCCGCTGAAAATAAGGCCGTATCCACACGACTGGTGGAAGCAGTTGAAGCGAGATCTGAAAGCGATGAAAAAGTGGATCCTACACTTTCGTTAGTATCCACTGTAGAAGGCGTCGCAAAGCCATCAATCGAGCCACTCGAGGTATCTGTACTGGTACTAGACGTCACGCCACCACTACCTGTAGTACCTGAACTACTGGCACGAGAGCGTGACCATTCACGCTGAAAAGGTCCCGCTGAAGCACTGTAACCACTCAATGAAGCCCAATTGACCCCAAGGTTCTTACTGTCTGTGTTGGTTACCTCGATAAATTTCGACTCGATCATTACTTGATCGGTAGCTCGGTCGAGACGCTCAATGATCTCTTGAATTTTTCCCATGCGCGAAGGGCGCTCTGTAATCACGAGTGCATTACTGCGAATATCTACCTGAATGCGTCCACCAGCCGCATTATCAATTAGAGGTTCAATCGAGCTGCGCAGCTCTTCAGCGCGTGCATAATTGGCGACAAAGACGTGCGTATCGACAGGCTCCATAGTCAGCTCCGCTAGGCTCTTGATACGAATAATGTTACGATCCTCGACATAGGTATATCCGAGCGGTTCAAGCACCACCTCGAAGGCCTGACGCCAAGTAATGTTGCGTAACTTGATTGAAGTGCGCCCGATTAAACTATCTGGAATCACAAGATTGAGCTCAAATAGGTCCGCCACATTACGCAAGATCGTGCGCACATCCTCATCTGGAAAATCAACCGATATGGTTTCTTCGCTCGACATAGAAGCTTCTCCTGGGGCACTTGCCTCCTGGCCAGGAATCTCCAACACGATTTCGGTATCGGTCGGCAAGCTCTCAGTCACCTCTGGTATAATAGGAGTCTCCACATCAATACTCGCTCCAGCTATGGGATCTTCTGGGATTTCAACCACCTCCGCCTCTTCAGCGACAGGTTCTGGGACTGGGACCGGAACTGTAACCGGGGCCGGAACGGCGACGGGGGCCGCCTCAGAACGACTGTCTTGATCGGATGTATCTTCCACCACAATGACATCAGATAGATCAATTTCAACCATAGCCTCCTCTTCTGCCTGTGCACAGAGTGCAATCGGAGCGAGAAGCCATAAGGTGTAGAATGTGTGCTTTTTCATAGGACGTTTGGGCCAGACTGTTCGAAGAATGTGGTGAGTATAAATTTAAAATTAAGAAATAGATGGAAGAATGCCGACTGAACTAGGGATCCATTTTGATCGCTCCTGCACCTGAACTACTGGCATTGATGTAAACGACTTGAGTCGCGGCACCTAGTTTCAGGGTGTACGAATCACTATTGATTTCGGCAATAGTCACCGTAAAAGTCTGCGTTTGAGCCTGCGGCAAACTAACGGGAAAACTGGTTCCCTGTGGGACCAAATTACCACCGGTCAATTGAAGAAAACTCTGGCTCCCTCGCGCAAGGGTGCCGCGCACCTGTTGGGAAAAGTTTTTCGCTACCACACGTAGCACAGAAGCATCATCATAATTGATGACAACCTCTTCAACTGGCTCCTGCACCGCATCCGCTCCACGTTCAATCGGCACGATAGGCTGCTCAAACACAAAGGGGCTGTCCGCATTTGCAGCCACGTTATAAAAGGCGTCGCCCTTCTCAGACAAATGAGTTTTCCCCACATTTAAAACCATCGAACGACTCTCCACGCTCAACACCAAATCCTTGCGCCCTGTAAGTTTAATCTCAGATTTAGCATGTAGACCCTGCGTCAGCAGAAGCGCGAGTAGCGTAGTCGACAGAGTATTTATAGATAGTTTCATGGGATCAGAGTATTATTCATTTTCTGCCAAAACGATCACTCGCAGGCGTGCATCCAGAGTATTTTGAGTCCCATTGCGACTCGCATCGGCCACTTGAAAATCAGCGACTCGAATCAAACGATCCACGCGGTGAAGTTCATACATAAATTCTAAAATATCCTCAAAAGTACCATTCAGCGACATGCTGTAACCTATGGTTGAATGTAATTTCAGTGCTCGTGGCCCTCCTTTTTCATAGATAGGATTTCCCGCCGGCATTTGGGCGATATTAGAAATACGAACATTCAGCCGATTCTCTAGCGCATAGAAGAAGTTAATATTAATGGCTCGCTCATTACGGTTAAAGAGCCGTGCTTGAATCTCATCAACGAGTCGCTGCACCTCATTCACCTCTTCCTTTAAGTCTTTAGCATTCTTAACGTTTTGATCAATGGTTCGGATGCGTGCCGTTAAATCATTTTCTTGAGCGGTTAATTCGATCGTCGTACCACCACGCAAGAAAATGGCGGCAGTACACATAAGAATCACAGCGAAACACACGACCGCCAAAGGATAATCCTTGAAGATACGAATCAATTTATTCTCGGACTTCATGATGCATCCTTTTCTTTTTTACTGGCCGAAGACTTCTGTTGCTTAGGCATCAGTTTCACCGCTAGACGATACGGGAAAATTCCAGTCTTTTCATCACGCCCCTGCAGAGTTTCATCGATTTCGAGGTCAAAGCCCGAGATTTGCAGCAACTCATCTTCCTCTAGAATATTCTTAAATTCGTCTAGAACCGTTAAATTCTTAGCGCTTCCATTAATCACAAGATTGTAAACAACTACGTTCTTAGAGCCTACTTTTGAAATCGACTCGTTCAAAGCGACCGATTTAAAAATCAAGTCTTCAGGCTTAATCAGAGACAGGCCATAAAGCAACTCATGGACGAGCAGTGGAGACTCGAAGAACTGCTCAACTTCAATGACATACTGGGCGGACTTTCGAAACGCCTCACTCAACTTAAGGTTCTCAGCATCATCCGCTTCAGCAACACGAATCTGTTGTTCCATTTGCTCGATTGTCTTAGCTAAAGTATAAGAGCGGTATTCACGCTGTAAGAGAAAAAAGGCCACACACAGCGCCACGGTGATGGCGACAAAGTTAATAATAAAGTCAGTCCGAACGACTTTAATGTCCGGCAATTCCGACTGATTGACAAAATTCGGGCGCCAGAATGGCTGGATTTCTTTTTGGTTTCTACTCACTCTCGCCCTCCTCTCTTAAATGGAACTCTCCCATCAAACTAAATAAGCCCATCCAACGCGGCCCGAGGTTTGAAACCTCAACCCCCTCACCTAAAGTGACCTTAAGCCCTTCGAGCCATTTTTCTAAATTGGGCTGCAAAATCTCCAAGCCAAGCGAATCGGAAACCGTTTTAGAGACCCAAGCCAAATTTTGCGGCAGCACACTGATAAAAACCTTCTCAATCGTCTGGCCCGTCTGCACTTCGTAAAAACCCGTCGAAGCTTGTAATTCTTTAGTCAAACGTCGTAGCAACTTTGGGCCCATCTCAGCGAAATCAAAAGTGTTAGAGAAAAAGAGCTTCCTAGCAGAGGTCTCGTCTTTAAGGCCCAATTCTCGCTGCAATAAAGGATAAATGCTGTCTAAGCCAAAGGGCACTGGACGCGCAACATCCACCTGACCTTGATTAATGATGAATATATTAGCACTTTGCGAGGTGAGCTCGAAACAAAGAATGGGAGACTTGATTTCATTAAAATGCGCATAATCACTGACGCCCCCTAAAGTCGTGACGGTGGAGAGCTCTAAACGCTCAGGGTAGATACCGCAGTCTAGTAAACGATCCTGAGCATCTTGAAAGGCTTGCGCAGGGGCGCCACAAAACACGAGACGCTTACTCAGACTAGTCTGCGGATCATAGTCGGAACCATCGCGCGCATTTAAAATCGCAACGGTGTTGACCGCAGGGTCTACATTAAACTCAGACTGCAAGATGCCAGAGAGGAAGTTCAAGTCCTTAGCCTTATTCGCGGACTCGGCTTCATAAAAGCGAACAAAGCGCCCTTCAGGGTATACCCCAGTTCGTGAAACGAAGTAGCCTCCGCCCTTAAAATCAACTAACTGCTCAAAGAAATCACGTATCTCGACTGAACTATCCTCCGCACTCAGAGGAAACTCCGCCAATTCTTCAATCACTATCGGAATCTTATAACCAGAAGTTCTCGCGGCTAAAATCGAAAATTCCGAAACATCGACAAAGAGGCCTTTAGTCTTGGGGTTAAGCATACTGTTACAGTGTAGTGAATTTGAAGCAATAAAAGCCGCCCCCAAGGGATAGCGCCCACACTGCAATCAATAGAAATTTCGTAATGAATAGGGAAGAAAACACTCAACGAAAGATTGCGTGGCCAAATGACGTGAGCAAGTAAAAAGCCTCACTCATGCAACTCAAAACTCTTAATTAAAAGATATTTACAAATAAGCGATCAAAGCTTTACAAACAAATACCCCCCAGCCCCACTTGAAGCCCCTAGGCTAGAGCCAAGATTCAGCTCCCCTTAGAACAGAACGAACGACAGCCCCCAGTCCACAGCTAGCCAGCAACTCATCTTCAAGCAAGATTCCCAACCAGCCAGAGATGAGGCCCCACAATAGAGCACAAGCCCCATCATCCACTAGCGCGGAGGCAAGGCATTAAGCTGCTCGGGAGCTACTTACTGGAATAAAAATCGTCAATCTTCTGAGCGACGTCACGATAAGAGATATCCGCCCCATAGAGCGCCTTAAACTCAATCATCGCGCGGTCCATATCACCTTGCTGCTCATAAGCAGAGCCCAGCTCGTAAAGCACATCTTTCTTCTGATCTGTCATACCAGGAATCTCGGATTTGGCTAATGTAAGTTGCTCAGCCGCCAAGTCATGAAAGCCCTTAACCAGATAAGCCTTGCCCAAAAGAATGAGCGCACCGACACGAACCTTTGGACTACGTTGAGCCATCTGAAGCTCCTTAATCGCTAGATCTGTTTCACCATCCTCAAAATACAGTTCACCCAGTTCATAGCGATAGCTATATTCATTCGGGTAGCGCTGGACCAAATCTTCACACTGCTCACGGCGGAATGCACGCTCTTCGGCTTTAAGCTTCTCAAGCTCTGCCTTCGCAGCTTCATTCTCCACATCCGCTTCTAAACGAGCTTCAACTGCGGCGATCGCCTTTTGCATTTTCTCGCCCTTCAATGTACCGACCAAGCGCTCAAGTGTAACGTCTGCACGCCCCGCTTCCAACTCGCGAGCCTTTGCGACCCACTCCAAGGCGCTATCGTAATCGCCAAGCTTACGGTAATTAGTCGCAATCTCACGATAGAAATTCATGTTATCTGGAGTCTCCGCGACTCCCTTCTTTGCCTCTTCGATCAGAGAATGAAGCGCGGCATCACCAGTCTTAGCACGACCTGCCTGCTCCAGCTTTTGAGATTCACCTTCATCTTTGAGCTTATCACGAAAGCTCTTATCTTCCTCCCACTTCCCCTTTTCCATGGTCTGTTCAACCGAGGCTTTTTTAATCAAAGTCTGCACTTCATCATCGGAAGGGTTGGCTCGATAAGCAGCCTCACCAATACGAATCGCCTCTTCGCTGTTACCGGTTTTGATATGAACAGTCATTAGAGACTTTATATTCTCGGTATTATTAGGCTCTAATTTCCGAACCGACTCATAAGCAAATACAGCCGTCGAATAGAGCTCCAAGGCCTCGGCGGCAGCTCCCAGAATCTTATGCCCGACCACATTGTCAGGGTTCGAATTTAGCATCTGCTCCGCAGAATCGATCGCCTTCTTAGGATCCTTCTTGATCTTCGACTCACTCCCCATCGAAAATGGAATGCTCGTCACTTTCGACAAAAAGCCACCCAAGCCCTTCGTCTTACCCTTAGTCGCACGTTGCTGTGCTTGACGCAAAATCTTTCGAGCTTCTAAGCATGCCACATTACGGCTCACAATATTAATCAAAATATCGACTGCGTAGCTGGGGTTTTTATCAACCGCTTTACGTGCATTTTCAATCTGCTTTTGTAGACGGGTATCGAGATCTTTTAGGGCAACTTCTTCCATGGTATATAAAAAGTATATTTACGCGCGCGAAAGTGCGGGGGGTCAACTATCAATTACAGAGAGCTCCTGCCGCGCCGCGATTTCAATGCTTTTTAACGCCTGTTCAACCTCAAACAACGTCGGACCTTCGACCAATAAACGCAATTTGGGCTCCGTACCCGAATAGCGAACCAGCACTCGACCCTCCTCGCCCAGAGCCGCCTCAACCTCTTGTATCGCAGCCTGCAAACCAGTCAAATCATGCAAAGGGATCTTGTCGGCGACACGCAAGTTAAGCGTGCATTGCGGGAAAAGCGTAACCTCCTGCCGAAGTTCCGACAGCGGCTTCCCAGTCTGACACATTAATTCAATGATCTTAATGGCAGCCAGCAAGCCGTCTCCAGTCGTCGCGTAATCAGAAAAAATAATATGCCCAGAAGACTCTCCTCCAACATTCGCACCTAGCTCTCGCATACGACAAGCGACATTACGATCTCCAACTCCCACACGTTCGACGCGCCCTCCCGCATCTCGCAACGCGCAGTCCAAGCCTAGATTGCTGTGAATCGTCGCGACTAAAGCCTTCGCCTTCAAGGCACCTGCTGCCATGTAATAACGGCCAAATATCGCGAGTAAAATATCCCCATCGACGATGGTGCCAGTCTCATCACACACCACTAAGCGGTCGCCGTCACCATCGTGAGCGACACCAATACGTGCGCCCCGCTCAAGCACCGCACGAGCGAGCTGAGCAGGACATTCACTCCCCACCCCGTCATTAATGTTCACACCATCTGGTTGATCCCCGAGTAGGTGCAAACGAGCGCCCCAGCGCTGAAAAACAGCTGGCGTCGTATGGACCGTGGCACCGTTGGCCAAATCAAGTACGACGTCCCAATCACGCAGAGAATCCTTAGCAAGTAGCGATTGCAAATGACTCACATAATCACTCTCAGAATTTATTTTCGTAAAAGACGGCTGCGGCCATTCGGCCGGCGCGTCGGCTTGCTGATCCACCAAAGCTTCAATCCCCAACTCTTGCGCCTCTTCAAATTTACAGGCGCGATGATCAAACAATTTTATACCGTTATCACAGGAAGGATTATGCGACGCAGTCACGGCAATGCCTAAATCTGCTTGATGATCCAAGACCGCTTTCGCAACTGCGGGCGTAGGCACGACTCCCGCGAAATAGACTTCAACTTGACCTTGATTCAGCCCCGCGGTCAAAGCAGCACAGAGCGCTTCTCCACTGAAACGAGTGTCACGCCCCATTACTACGGCATGCCGCTCTCCTGGACGAAGCTGTTGCAAATAATCGCCCAGCGCGCAGCCTAAACGAAAGGCAAAGCTAGGACACATCAATGGGGATCCGAATCGCCCGCGTATACCATCGGTACCAAAATATTTTGTCATCAAATCGATCGTTACATATTAGAATAAAAGGATTGCACCTGTACCAGCCAACGAGCCGCTCGGCCAGACTCCAGCACCTCACGCGCCAGAAACACGCCAGCCTTAAGGTCGGGCGCTTTTTCAGCGATCCAAAGCGCCGCCCCCGCATTTAACAATACACTGTTCCATAATCCAGCAGGCACAGAATTCGATGCAGCACCAGATTCAGCGCCAAAGAGCTGATGAAGTGTTTGAATATTTGCTTCAACATCACCGCCGCGCAAAGAAGCCAGATCACAGGTATCCAAGCCTGCTTGGCCAGGCGACAGCTCCCCCCGCAGCGAAGCAAGTCGTCCAAAACCAGCCACATGATTGCGCCCGACACAGCTCAACTCATCCAAAGCAAGTCCAGGCTCTGGCGTGCAGTGCGCAACCAGACCAGCCTTCAAACCAATCTCTCCCAAGGCCGCCGCAATCGGCTCGACCCAGCGTTCTGCATAAACACCCATCAATTGGTAAGCTGGGCGCCCGGGGTTAATCAGAGGTCCCAGTAAATTAAAGATGGAGCGTCTCCCTGCAGCAGCTAAAGCCTGTCGCACAGGCATAATCTCCTTAAAAGCAGGATGGAATGCCGGCGCAAAGAAGAAACAAAAATTCAATTCATCCAATGAGCGACGCAGCACCTCATGCGGCGCATCCAAACGAATTCCCAAAGCCTCAATCAAGTCGGCACTCCCGCACTTTGATGTAATCGAGCGATTACCATGCTTGAAGACCGGCACTCCGGCAGCGGCGACAATAAAAGACACCGCCGTAGAAATATTAAAAGTGCTCGAACCATCGCCGCCCGTCCCGCAGACATCAATCGCCTGCGAAGCCCAAGCCTCGACGCCTGGATCCAAGGCTAAGGAACGGAACTCAGCTGCAAATGCAGCCACCTCGATCGCCGATTCCCCTTTTTCCGCGAGCGCGATCAAAAAGGCCTGCTTCGCCTCCATACTAACATTTGACGCGGCCAACATAGATGCCGCGCGTCGTGCAGTTTCAGAGCTAAGATCCTGGCCCTCAAGCAGAGCACTCGTGAGTTGTTCAATTCCGGTCATAAAGATTTTTTTACAAGCAAACCTTTCCAAGCATCTGCACAAGCATAAAGCACGACACACTCACAGTGTGGCTAAAATTATACATTTTTGCGACTTCACATAGCAATGCTTTCCGCTATGTCTCCTATGCAATGACTTTTCGAATCTGCCAAATCATTCTTTGCTTCTTAACCGCATCTACTTGGGCATCCGCGATAGAGGGCGAAGCCCCTGCCCCCCCCATTAAAGAAAGCAACGAATCAACAAACTTAACGTATACTGATGCCGTCATACTTGGCATCGTCGAAGGCATCACCGAATACCTCCCGATCTCATCCACCGGTCACCTAATTCTCACTAACGCAGTGCTTGGTTTAGATGGCGACACTGCCATCCGAGATGACAATGGAGAGTTGATACTAGTCCAAGACAATGCAATGGCAGCCAAACGCCCCTACACAATTGGAGAGGCCGCCTACGCTTACGTGATTGTCATACAAGCGGGTGCCATCGCCGCCGTCGTACTACTATACTGGCAAACCATCTTAAAAATCCTAAAGGGATGCCTAGGCAAAGATCCACAAGGGCGCAAGCTTGCCATCAATCTCATCTGCGCTTTCATTCCAGCCGCCATCATAGGCTTGCTACTCAATGACTGGATAGAAACTACACTCGGAGACAATGTCAGAGCGGTAGCCGGCGCACTCATTGTTGGTGCAATCGTCATGCTTATCGTAGAGAAATGGCGTAAACATGGCCAAAAAGGCGCGATCGAATCCGACGATGGCCCCGACATTCATCAGCTCAGCATTCGTCAATCAGTGATGATTGGTTTATTTCAATGCCTAGCCATGTGGCCTGGCACGAGCCGCTCCATGGCCACCATTGTAGGCGGCTACATCGCGGGGCTCTCCCCCAAGCACGCAGCCGAATTCAGCTTCCTACTCGGACTCATCACTTTAAGCGCAGCATCCGGCTATAAAGTAGTCAGCGATGGCTCCAACATGATTCAAGCCCTCGACACAGGCCCCGTTATCATTGGGTGCATCGTGGCTTTCATATCCTCCGCACTCGCCGTCAAGTGGTTGGTCAACTATCTCAGTAAACACGGGCTGGCTCTCTTTGCGTGGTACCGAATCGCCTTAGCGATTGTAGTATTCCTAGTGGTCGGCAATTAATCCCCCCCCCCCCGGTTCAGAGAACCGAAGCTACCCACAGCCGACTCCAGCGTATCCTCAAAACTCTGTTTTGGGGCTCAGCGACTCGGCCAACGCTCCCCGGTTCAGAGAACCGAGGCTACCCACAGCCGACTCCAGCGTATCCTCAAAACTCTGTTTTGGGGCTCGGCGACTCGGCCAACGCTCCCCGGTTCATAGAACCGAGGCTACCCAAACCGACTCCCAGCGTACCCTCAAAACTCTGTTTTGGGGCTCGGCGGCTCGGCCAACGCTCCCCGGTTCAGAGAACCGAGGCTACCCACAGTCGACTCCCAGCGTATCCTCAAAACTCTGTTTTGGGGCTCGGCGGCTCGGCCAACGCTCCCCGGTTCAGAGAACCGAGGCGACCCACCGCCGACTCCCAGCGTATCCCCAAAACTCTGTTTTGGGGCTCAGCGGCTCGGCCAACGCTCCCCGGTTCAGAGAACCGAGGCTACCCACAGTCGACTCCCAGCGTATCCTCAAAACTCTGTTTGGGGGCTCAGCGGCTCGGCCAACGCTCCCCGGTTCAGAGAACCGAGGCTACCCACAGTCGATTCCCAGCGTATCCTCAAAACTCTGTTTGGGGGCTCGGCGACTCGGCCAACGCTCCCCGGTTCAGAGAACCGAGGCGACCCACCGCCGACTCCCAGCGTATCCTCAAAACTCTGTTTGGGGGCTCGGCGGCTCGGCCAACGCTCCCCGGTTCAGAGAACCGAGGCTACAAAAGACATATCTATTAGGACAAAACATTTTTCGAATGGGTATCATTCGGAGGCAAAAAAACAGCGCGAACTCTTCGGCTTGCACCAAGACATAAAAATACCCCGAATTTCTTCGGGGTATTGAAAATACAAGTTTATCAAATCTGTATGATTACGCCTTGGGTCCTAGCTCGGATTGAGGCTCAACGGAGCCGGCCATTTCCTCCTCTAGCTCTTCCTCATGGTGAATATAGTAATCCTGATACGCCTTATCCGAGTAATTCGAATAGTAATAACTAGAGAGCGAGCTCGTGATGTTATTAAGAATCGCCCCGAATACAGGCGTATTCGATTCCCATAAGCGACGGACATTCACTACAGCAGTCTTACGCTTCACCGTATTGAATTTAATCACATAGAGGATACCATCCACCAAGGGCAGTAGATTCAAGGCATCACTCACAGCAGCCAATGGCGGCGAATCGACTACAATACGATCATAGCGATCACGCAAATCAGCAAACATCGCTTCAAATCGCGCACTGTTTAGAACTTGTGTAGGATTCTTCGACTTCCCCCCGGTAGGGAGCACATCCAGATTAGGATAGACCTCCTTGATGATCACCTCATCCAGCTCAACTCCCTTATCGATGTGGTCCAAGACCCCAAAATCATTCTCCAATTGCAGTGAACGTGCCACATTCGGCAAACGCAAGTCACAGTCAATCAGCAGCGTCTTCTCACCATGATTGGCAAACGTCAGCGACAAATTTGAACTGACAAAAGACTTACCCTCACTCGGTACGGTACTGGTCGTCAGTATGATTTTCGCATTCTTACTTTCATCATTCAGTTTAAGTGCCGAATGAATCGAACGGAAGGTCTCGGTAACATGTCGATCCACATTGGAAGCCACGGCTTGAGCCTTCGTATTACTATCTAACTTCTTAATACGCGGAACCACACCCAGCATAGGCAGGCCAATGGTACCTTCGATATCGAAAGCGCTTTTCACACGGTCATCCAAGAAGGCGACTGCAAAGATGAGACCGACGCCCACAGCAATACCGCCGAAGAAGCCCGCAGCTAAATTCATGACGACATTAGGCGAAGAGGGATTATCCTCAGAGGGTGGAAAAGCTTCATCCACGATCCGAGCATTTGGATTCTTCAAATTGACCTGTGCCTTTTCAGTGGTCATGCGTGAATTCAAGGCTTGGAAGAAGTTTTGCTGCACCTCTAGATCACGCAGTAATGAATTGTATTCGATCCGAGTTTTACCCAATTCGATTAGCTCCGCCTCCTTCTCAGCCAAACGTTGACTGGCCATTTCGAAGTTACTCTTTGCCTCGGAATAAGAGGCGTAGATTTTATCCACCGAATTTTGCACGGCCCCCACAAGTTCCGACTCAGCCTCTTGCAGGGTTTGCAACTGCTGAATCATCACAGGGTGTTTCTCGCGATAGCGTTTGCTTAAAGAGGAGATATTAATACGCGTGCTTGTAATATCTTGAAGTAGAACAGAAACACGGGATTGCTCAGCAATAAACGATAATTCCCACAAGTCCTTCCCTTCACGACGATAGCTCTCAATTAAGTTCCATTTCGTTTCTAGTTGATCATAATAGTTCTTATTCTCAAGCTTGATGTCGTTCAAACGAGCCAATTGCGCTCCCGCAATGTTCTCATCACTTTGCAAGGAGACCGCATTATTCTTTTCACGATATTCAGCAAGTTTCAGCTCAAGCTCCTCAACCCGCTCTTTTTGCTGGTCCGCCCGAATACGCAAATCCTCCACTGCTTTCATGGAACCATCGATATTTAATTTTAAATTATAATCGATAAACTCCTTAGCAAAAAGATTCGCCACTTCAGCTGCAACAATTGGATCCGGATGCGTATAAGCGATGCTAATCATCAGGCTCATCCGTTGCGGAATAATCTGACGGTAACGTCCTAAAATTTCCAAAGGAGTTAAAGGGCCACTCAAACTAAGCGCATCAGTATAAGGCGCCATAAAACGCTCACGCATCTCATCCTGCAAGCGCTGCTCCACACCCTTAATGATTGTAGAGCTTTGCAGCACGCTAATCTGCGTATTCAAATCTTCAGCAGTACGAATTTGATTTTGTTCCATTTCAACCCCTTGGCCCATAACCTGCCCAAGCGCTGAAGCATCATCACGAAACATCTGCACCTGAGCCACCGCAGTGTATTCTTTAGTTTTGTTAAACGTATAAAGAATAGAGCCGGAGAAGATAATAAAGAACGCGACAATTAAATACCAGATACGCTCACGAAACATCAGGAAATAGTCCTTAAAGGAACGCTGTGGCCCTCCATTGCCGCCCTCGCTATATCCGCCGCCACCATAACCGCCGCCGCCATAGCCGTAACCGCCACCATAACCATAGCCATAACCGTAGCCGCCGTAGCCGCCCCCATTTGGATCGGCGCCGCCTCTTACATAATCGTTCTTCATATTTTTAATTTAAAAGTTTAAATAATACGCTCAGGCACCCAAATAGTGTCGCCCTCTTGCAAGACAATGTCTCTTTCATTCGCGTCTTGCACAATTCGACTGAAATTCACCTCCATTTGACGTGCACGTCCATTGACATCAATACGCTTGATAGTAATTGATTTGGGATTACCTAAACGACTAATCCCACGCACTGCAGCAATTGCTTCCGTTAAGGTCAAATCTCGATCAGGCGGAAGCTCCACCTGACCTGGATAATTTACAGATCCCAAAACATGCACGATTCTAGGCGAAAACTGAACGACCAATAA
Organism: Thalassobacterium maritimum; assembly: GCF_031127805.1. Taxonomy (NCBI): domain Bacteria; kingdom Pseudomonadati; phylum Verrucomicrobiota; class Opitutia; order Puniceicoccales; family Coraliomargaritaceae; genus Thalassobacterium; species Thalassobacterium maritimum. The sequence goes on from NZ_JARXHW010000038.1 coordinate 33,062, forward strand.
GGAAACCTGTGGATCGACCAAAAAGTCACGATTATATAGATCCGTAATTAAGGATTGTGCTTCCGCGACAGTCATCCCTGCTACCTTCACCTTACCAACTAGCGCCAGCGCGACAGATCCGTCCCCCTCGATACGCACACTTTTCTCAAGATCCGGCTCTTGGTACACCTCAACCGAAACAACATCGGAGGGCTTTAGTACGTAATTTTCACCGACCACGATACCAATTCCACTTGCCGATCCTCCAGCGGAGCCGGTTGCACTACCACTGTTGCTGTAAGAAGCTGAACCGCTTCCTCCACCTGAATTGCCGCCACCTTCTTGAGCTGCCGCAATTAAAGAAAAAAAGAAAAAACAAAGTGAGATAAAAAATGATGACTGCTTCATAACGTAAAAAATGCCTCTAGATAGAGGCATTTTGACCCAAGTTAGGGAAAAAGGTTGCAAGGAATTAATAGCGAAGTGTTGCAGTGAGGTCTAATGTATGGCTCTCATAACTAGAACCCGCATTATTAGAGCTATTTTCATCATAAGTATAGCCAGTGCTAAAGCTCCAGTATTGATTTGGCGAATAAGAGAAGCGTAGCCCCATCAAGTATTGATCGTCTTCACGAGCACTCGTTGAGTAATCACGCTGAGTATAGCCTAAATTAGCACTGGCCGAGAATTGAGTATTAATCAAATAGTAGGCACTCAAATCCACTGAAGTGTCTTCGGTAGAATCACCTGCACCCGCAACGCCAAAATCACGCGACAAGCCCAACATAACACTCAACTTGGGAGTGGCCGACCATGTCAGATCTGCATCAAGCCCCAACATACCATTATCATCCAAACCTACACGAGAATCACGCTCACGGTAACCAACTTTCAAAAAGCCAGTTAACTTAGGCAACAAATTGCCGCGTGCGCCAATGTTATAAAAAGAAGATTCCTGGGTATAGCCGAAAGCCCCCCCAGCAATATCATCCACATCAACTTCGGAATACTGGTATCCCAAGCTCAAATCAACCTTCGGCGTCAATTCGTAAAAAACGTCTAAGGGCAGACTTACAGTCTCACGGTCTGCAAAAAAATTGCGAAAGTTAACGTACTCGCGCTCCAAGTACCCCACGCCGGAACCAAAACTAAACTTAGGAGAGACTCGATACTCGACACCTAAATTCGCCGCAGTTGTATCAAACTCGATCAAATCGCTTAGCGCATTATTTTCACCACTATTGGTCTTACTTTCATCAAAGGAGGCTGACGCGCTCAAATCTAAACGACTACCACGATAGGAACCATCAGCACGAATATGAAACAACTCGGTATCTAAGCTATCAAGATCCTGATAACGAACAATATCATAGCGTGTCACCACAGAAAGATCGGCATTTGAAGCACCACGCCCCAAATCAAGCTCAAAACCAGGTGACACCGTCCAGATCAAATCATCAGACTCATTTGTCTCGTTGCGAAAAACATTAGAAGCCCAACGCAAGCTAGAGGAGCCGTTAAAAAAGAGATCCGCATGATCCCCAATTGAAACGAGCGGCGTAGCGTTCACACCAGACTGAAAAAACAGACCAGAAGAGATGAGTGATAACAGGCAAAGTTGTTTATTTTTCATATGGAGAAAAGTAAGTTTCGTTAGATAGTAGGCTAAATAAGGGGAGAGTCACAGAGTGAATCACACCTGAGCACAAAACCCTAGGTACAAAAAAAAACAACTGCAATACGAAAGTCTGCTTTATTTGAGCTTGGCTCATGGCAGCATCTCCATAACAAATAGCGCGTAGATATCCCCAATCACAATAGAAACTTCACACATGAGCAAGAAACGGAACACCCGCAACCCTATTACCCGCGAGAAGCCAATCCTATTAGGATTTGTAGTACAACGTAAAGGAATTGACGGACGCATGGAGATCTCCGTTCGCTGGGGACGGCTTGTCGGCGCCTTCGCACTGCTGCTGATCACCGGCTGGTTTGCAATGGCGGGCGCACTTTATTTCCACTTCAAATACAATAAAGAATTCGATCAAGTTTCCTACACAAAGATGCTGACGCTATTACCATTTGGCATAGAGGATCACCGTGTAGAGATGGGCAACTACCATATTGAGAAAGGCTTAGAAGAGATCAAGCAGGGCAATTATCGCGACGCCTTGCGTCTGCTACGCCTGGGGGTCGCCCGAGCTCCGGCCAACTTAGAGGGGCGTCGGGTCTTAGCGGAATTCTACGAAGTCGCACTGAAGCGCCATGATATTGCAGCCGACCAACTACTCAAAGGACTCTCGCAAGGTGGTATTGATGACATCGACTACCTGAAGCAAACACTTCGAGTGCTACTCCGCTACCAAATGGACGAACAAATCCAAGAACTCGCAGATGAATACCTTCCCGAGCAACCCGAGTTAACTGACATCAACCGCACACTCGCATTTGGCGCTGCCAACGCAAATTATTTGCGTGGCAATTACGACCGTGCGGACGACTACCTAAGCTCTTACAACTTACTCGAATCCCTCGAAGGAGTCTTACTCTCCTCCCAAATCAGCTGGGATCGTGGCAATCAGGAAGCAGCGATTTCGAAGATGGAGGATGCCGTTAGCACGTTCCCCAACTCAGAACCCCTACTGATGCAATTAAGTCGCTACAACCGTGAACTCGGTAATATAGATGCAGCGCGTCGTTACGCCATCCTCCGTAATGTCAGCGACCCGCTGAGCTCCGCACCACGTCTGGAGTTACTGTATATCTACAATAAATCGGGCGACACCGAGCGCGAACAACGCGAGACACAGCGCATGTTACAACAATTCAGCGAAGATGAGGCCGCCCTGCAGGCACTGGCCAACTTTGCTGCAGACACAGGCAACGTCGACTTAGCACGCCGCACCTATGAAGAAGCACTTGAGAACGAGTACAATATCGACGCCTTCGCACTACTTCTGATCGAAGCCCACCTAGTGGATAAAGATTACGAAGGTGCCCTCGAATTCTCCGAAGAACTCCTAAAGGAGCGCCCAGACTGGCTGACAGCACGCTGGGCCATCTTCAACAGCCTCCGCGCAGTGGCTTCTTACGGGATCAACCGTCCAGACTTGGGTGAGATTTACCTACAAGACTTCATCGACGAAGCAAACAATCAGCCACAAACTTACTTGGCAGTGGCTCGACGTTTCACAAAAATTGACCGCCACCAGCAGGCACGTAAGATTTTGATGGTCGCCTATCAAAGGACCCCCACCAATCAAAAAATCCTCTCGGAGCTAATTCGCTCCGAATTGACCCTCGGCAACACAGAAAACCTGAACCGTCTGCTAGCACGCTTACTCGAGATGCGCCGCCCACAAATGGAACTACTCGTCGAAGCCTACCAAAAACTGGGTAGCGATCGCTTCATTTTCACACCTGACCGCGAAAGCTTACTGCTGCAACTCAGCTCTATACTGCGCGAAAACGCGCAGTCACTGGTAGAAGTCAAAAGCTAGAGTCCTCGGCGCCTCGGCCAACGCTCCCCGGTTCAGAAAACCGAGGCTCCCCACAGCCGACTCCAGCGTATCCTCAAAACTCTGTTTTGGGGCTCGGCGACTCGGCCAACGCTCCCCGGTTCTGAGAACCGAGGCTACCCACAGCCGACTCCAGCGTATCCTCAAAACTCTGTTTGGGGGCTCGGCGACTCGGCCAACGCTCCCCGGTTCAGAGAACCGAGGCTACCCACAGCCGACTCCAGCGTATCCTCAAAACTCTGTTTGGGGGCTCGGCGGCTCGGCCAACGCTCCCCGGTTCAGAGAACCGAGGCTACCCACAGCCGACTCCAGCGTATCCTCAAAACTCTGTTTTGGGGGCTCGGCGACTCGGCCAACGCACCCCGGTTCTGAGATCCGAGGCTACCCACAGTCGACTCCAGCGTATCCTCAAAACTCTGTTTTGGGGCTCGGCGGCTCGGCCAACGCACCCCGGTTCAGAGAACCGAGGCTACCCACAGTCGACTCCCAGCGTATCCTCAAAACTCTGTTTGAGTCCTCGGCGCCTCGGCCAACGCTCCCCGGTTCATAGAACAGAGGCTACCCACAGTCGACTCCAGCGTATCCTCAAAACTCTGTTTTGGGGCTCGGCGGCTCGGCCAACGCTCCCCGGTTCTGAGAACCGAGGCTACCCACAGCCGACTCCAGCGTATCCTCAAAACTCTGTTTTGGGGGCTCGGCGACTCGGCCAACGCACCCCGGTTCTGAGAACCGAGGCTACCCACAGCCGATTCCCTGCGTATCCTCAAAACTCTGTTTTGGGGCTCGGCAGCTCGGCCAACGCTCCCCGGTTCTGAGAACCGAGGCTACAATAACACCACCGTCGCAGCAATCACTCGGCGGTCATCAACATCGTCCACCGTAATATCCAAGCCATAGCAACTTAAGCTCTCTCCACGCTCTGGAATGTGCCCCAGCTCACCGGTGATCAGGCCTCCAAAAGTAGACACTTCTTCGTTATCAATTTCGATCTCGAGCTCTTCTTCAATATCATGGATCGGGGTCAGACCGGATATACGAAAGCGACGTCCCTCACCCAGAGCCACAATCTGCTCTTCCTCACTGTCAAACTCATCTTGAATTTCGCCCACCAACTCTTCCAAAATACTTTCGAGTGTAATCACACCGACGATCCCACCAAACTCATCCACCGCCAAGGCCATATGAAATTTGGCCCGCAGCATTCGTTCCATCGCCTCCTCCAATGGGGTCTCTAAAGGAAATACGGCTAAATTACGCTTCAACTTCATTAAATCGATCTCCGACACAGGCTCACGCCAGCGAAAGATATCTTTAATGTGAATCAGTCCAAGACACTCATCCAAATCTCCTCGACAGAGCGGGAAGCGAGTGTGCCCCGCAGCCTTCATGGTTTCTAAATTCTCCTGAATACTGGTTTCTAAATCACAGACCACGACCTGGCTACGAGGTAGCAAGATGTCCTGTACCACCAGCTCTTGCATCTGCAGCGTGCGATTCACGATTTTACGCACGACGCCCGAAAGCTGACTACTGTCTTCACCCATAGCGCGAATTTGCACATCCACATCCAAGGGGTTCAACTCGTCCTCGACATCCACCCCAATCCGCCGGTAGAGCGACTTCTTCAGCATCCGGAAGAAGAGCATCACGGGAAAGGTCAAAAACTGAAAGGCGAGCAAGACCCGGTAGGAACGCCGAATCGCCACCGAAGGATTGCGCATCGCCAGCCCGCGCGGAAAGATCTCTGCGAAAAAGAAGTGCACCGAAACAGCCAAGGTAAAGGAAACCAAGACCACAATCCAGCGCGCGGGGGCCACCTCCATCTGGAAGAGGCCAAAGAAGTCACTCACCAGTGGCATCAACAACAAACCAACCGCTACGGTGCACAAGGTCTTACTAAAGCGCACCACGCGGCCGGTCTGATCGCTATTATCAATCATGCGGGCCAAGCCAGGCAACTGCTTCAAGGCTTCCAGCTGCTCTTCACTAGGCTTACGGTAGCGAAACTTGACCAGACTGATTTCACACATGACGAGGAAGGCATGCAATACCAGCATCAGCCCCACCGAAGCCACGGAAATCCCGAAACGAATCCAAGCGTCAGTAATCATTTGGCAGCAGCTCCATTGGATGCAGCATATACACCAGCGGCTTCTAGCAGGCGAACATTCTCCGCCTCCGTTCCAATTGTAATCCGAACATAGGCTGCCATACCATAAGGAGCCAAGGGACGCACAATCACACCACTTTGCTGTAGAGCCTGAAAAAAGGCCCCACCATCGCCCACATTAGTCAGCACGAAATTCGCCTGCCCTCCAAGTGTGGCAAAGCCCAAGGCCTCCAGCCCCGCCACCAACTGTGCACGCCCGCGTTCATTTTCGCTGCGGCACTGCTCCACAAAGGCAGTATCCGTCAAAGCTGCGCAGGCCGCCGCTTGAGCGATCGCATTCACATTAAAAGGCTGTCGGACCCGCTGCAGCAATTGGATCAACTCGGGCGCCCCATAACCGTAGCCCACCCGTAAGCCACCCAGCCCATATATTTTAGAAAAGGTGCGCATGCAAAAGACCTTACAGCCCGCCGCCACTTGTGCGCGCAAATCAGGCGCACGGTCGAGGTATTCCGCGTAGGCCTCATCCAAGCAGAGGATCACGTGCTCAGGCAAGGATTCCGCCAGCGCGATCAAGTCGGCCTCGGAATTCGCCACCCCTGTTGGATTGTTCGGACTCGCCACAAATACTAAACGAGTGCGCTCGTTCACCGCGGCCCGCATCGCTTGCAAGTCGTGCCCGAAATCCTGCATCGGCACCTCCACAGCGGTCGCGCCGAAAAGCTTAGCAATCAATTTATAAACGATAAAAGCCTGGTCACCCATCACCACTTCCACGCCGGGGCGCAGAAATGCATGACCGAGCAACTCGATAATTTCATTCGAGCCATTGCCGATGATCAACGCCTCTTCGTCAATTCCGCGCGCTTGAGCGATGGCTGCACGCAGCGCACAGCAATTGCCATCTGGATACAGATGCGCGGTTTGGAGAGCCCTCTGAGCCGCCGCCATAGCTTTAGGCGAGGGTCCAAACGGATTCTCATTTGAGGCGAGTTTAGCGATCAGGGCAGGATCGAGTCCAAACTCCTGAGCAACATACTCAATAGGTTTTCCGGGTTGATAGACCGGTTGTTCATGCACACCAGCATTCGCGAGTTCAGCGTATTTCATTGATTATCGCTTTGAACTTGCCTCACCTATGAGCGATTGCAACAAAAACACGCTCTAAGAAACCATGAAGATTTTACTCACTGGCGCCTCCGGACTTCTCGGCCATGCATATGCACAGGCCGCAATCCGCCGCGGTCACTCCGTCACCGCACTGTATCAACAAAATCCACCCATCGCCAAGGGCCTGGCTCAGTCGATTCAAATCGACGCGACGCAAGCAGAAGCGCTCACAGCATTATGCCTGGAACAATGGCCCGATGCCATCGTCAATTGTGCCGCGATATCGACCCCTGCTGCGGTGGACGCCGACCCTAAAACCGCAGAAAAGCTAAACGTCGCGCTGCCACGCCTACTGGCGCAACTCTCGACACACCTCGGCGCCCGCCTACTACATGTCTCCACCGACATGGTCTTTGACGGACTCGCCAGCGAGCCCTATCGCTCCACCGACATGCCCGCCCCCAGCAACCTCTACGGACAGACCAAACTCATGGCCGAGCGCGAAGTGCTGGAACACAACCCCGAAGACCCCGTGGTGCTGCGCATCCCAATCCTGATGGGCAACAGCCCCGGCGGACAACGCAGCGTGCACGAAAAACTACTTGCCGCGGTACAAGCGGGGCAACGCCCCCAACTCTACTGCGACGAGATGCGTCAGCCCTGCTCCGCCTCCAACGTCGCCGAAGTCTTGCTCGAGCTCACAGAACGCCGCGACTTGCACGGCATCTTCCACTGGGCCGGCAGCGAAACCCTCAGTCGCTTCGAGATGGGGCAACGCATACTCAAGCACTTCGGCCTGCCACTCGATTCCGTGCAATCCGTCTGCCGCGAAGACGACACACGGCCCGCCAATTTAACATTCAATCTCCACCCGATCGTCTCCAAGCTAAAGACCCAACCGATCGATTTTGAAACGCAACTCGAAGAGCTCACCCGCGTCGAACCACTCAACGCATAGGCCGCCATGCTCATTCCATTGCCCAACGCCTTTGGAGACGCCGTCACCAACATGGCGATCGACGCCGCACTGCTCGCCAGTATGCCTGCCGGGCTCGCCGCCTTCCGGCACTACGGCTGGCTCGAGCCCTCACTTAGCTTCGGCTATGCCCAGCGCTATAATGAAGTCGCACAAAACAGCGCCCCCGAGCTCAGTCTCATCCGCCGCCTCACTGGCGGCGGGATCGTCGACCATCGCAACGACTGGACCTACGCCCTCATTCTGCACAGCAGTCTAGCCGCCAGCAAGCGGCCCGCGACCGAGTTGTATCAACAAATCCACCAAGCCATTCAACAAACACTGCAATCCATGCAAATCGAGACTCAGCTAGCGCCCTGCCCGAAGGCCTGCAAGTCCAGACAGCCCACCCCCAACAGCATAAGTTCTGTCTCTCAATGCTTCGTCAACCCCGCAGTCAATGACGTGCTGCGCTTGGACGGACAAAAAATCGCCGGGGCCGCAATGAAGCGCAGCCGCGCAGGCCTCCTGATACAAGGCTCGATCGACCGCAGTGCCCTGCCAGAAGACTTCGATTTTGCCCACTTCCAGCCGAAGTTACTCATCCAACTCTCCCAAGCCCTAGAGCTAGCACAGGGAGAGCTCGAAGACATTCGTCCCCTCTTCAAAAGCGAACAAATTCAGCAAGAAAAAGAACGCTTCGCCAGCAAAGCCTGGAATCAAAAACGAGTCTAAAAGCCAGTAGCGGGGGTCTTCAGACCCCGCTCACGTCAGGCGAGCCCCACAGTCAAAAGATACAGCACACAGTCAGCAGTTCAACCCAGTCAGCCGCTCACACGTAAGCCGGCTGCGCCGGAAACCGCTTATCACCGCTGATAACACGCTTATAAATAGAATGCTGAGGTAGATCCATGCGCCGTGTTAGATTAGCGGTCCATTAGCGGTCATCAGCGGTTAAAAAAATGCGCCGTGGTAGGATCAGTGACACTCAAACCACATCAGAGTCAGCCGCTCATACGCAGGCCGGCTGCGCCGGAAACCGCTTATCACCGCTGATAACACGCTTATAAAAGAATGCTGAGGTAGGATCCATGCGGCGTGTAAGATTAGCGGTCCATTAGCGGTGATAAGCGGTTAAAAATATGCGCCGTTGTAGGATCAGTGACACTCAAACCACATCAGAGTCAGCCGCTCACACGTAAGCCGGCTACGCCGGA
>NZ_JARXHW010000039.1:0-41837 GCF_031127805.1 Thalassobacterium maritimum
AATGCGGAAAGCCACCAAAGTGAATATATGAAAAAAAAACAAAAAACTCAAAAATATGACTTGACCAAATAATTACCATAGAAGCCTCGGTTCTTCGAACCGGGGTTCTGGCATTAAAACGAACGACTTTTTAATTCGCATTGGGCGGCAAAGTTTTATTCAGTCTGGCTCTCATGAGCCTGTTAGAAAAACTCCAAGACTTCTTCACCGACGCCCCAGCCGAAATCGTTTTTAAGGACGAGTGGATCGCCTACCTGCAAACGAATCTGCCACTCTACAACCAGCTTCCTCAGGAATTACGTGAACGCCTGCATCAAAAAATGGGTCAATTTGTAGCCAGCACTTTCTTCGAAGGCTGCAATGGACTGGAACTGGACGATGAAATGATCCTAACTGTGTCCGCACAAGCATGTATCCTGGTTCTCAACCACGAGGAGCGCCCTTACCCCGAGCTCAATACCGTGCTGCTCTATCCGAGCGCATTTACCACGACTTCAGAAACCGTGGGCCCGGGCGGCACCATCCTTAGCCGCGAGGTCAAATGCTTAGGCGAGTCCTGGGCCAATGGCACCGTTATACTGGCGTGGGACTCGGTCCGACGTGGAGCTGAAAATATCTACGACGGGCATAACGTCACTTTCCACGAATTTGCGCATCAACTCGACTCGCGCGATGGTGATACCGACGGCGTCCCTCTACTGCCGAGTCAAGAGGCCTACCAGACCTGGGCCAACGTCTTGGGCGAGCATTGTAATACATTCATCGACCGGGTCCGCCGCCGTAAAAAGACCCTACTCGATCCCTACGGCGCCACCAATCCTGCCGAGTATTTTGCGGTCGCCACGGAGACCTTTTTTGAAAAACCACGCCAACTAAAAAAGAAACAGCCCGAGCTCTACCAAGAATTGCAGTCTTTCTATCAACTGGATCCTGCTAGTTGGTTCTAAACAGTTGCCACGCTGTTAAAAAGAAAATCACCACCCCATCAACCGCAACTACACTTGCGATAGACGAGATGATGACCCAATTATAAGATGCTTGGTGGACGAATCATCCAAAGCATCTAGCTCACCTCAAACATGCTACATGAGCTTCGACCAATTAGCGTCGGCTTTCTCAATATTAGCCTGCTTATCGGCGGCCCACTTGACTTTCACTTCGCTGTTATAATTTAAGTAAAGTTGACCATCGACCACATCATATACGGTGGGGTCGGTTTCTAATTTCTTTCCAATCGCCACGCCGTATGCACAGTAGCCGTCGTAGGCGGGTAGATACTTTTCCGGGTTTGCCTCAAACATCGCGAGATTCGCCTCGTTCGCGAAGATATAAACGCTCCCGTGATACTTAGACATCAGCGATTTAGAGCCATGCACCGGACCACTCATTTGTTGATAACTCACAAGGTCGTAACCACCGACCGCGGGTGCGTGTTGGCTCGGACTTTTAGCGGCAAAACTAACTGTCGCGGTTGCGATTAAAAGGACTGCAAGTTGCAAGAGATTTTTGAATGATTTCATATGTGTTCTTTTTTCTATTTTTATAAATCAGAGCAGAAGTATACCGATCTGTATACATTGGAGCGGAGATGTAATTATTTATTCCGACGATTTTATATAAATTGGAACAAAACACTGCCATCGCCCCACAACACATTCTAAATAAACAAGTTAAAAAAAATGGAATTAATCGAAAAAAGAGATCAAATCCTCGCTGCGGCGAATCGCTTATTTGAAATGCATGGCTTTCATGCCACGGGCGTCGACCTCTTAGCATCCGAAGCGGGCGTCACTAAGCGCACACTGTATAAGCATTTCGGCTCTAAGGAGGGCCTGATCGAAGAAGTGCTGCGCTCTCATCACACTAAGATGATGGAACGTCTGCGCAGTGAAGTTCTAAACACCCCCTCCACCGGCGATGCCAAACTCTTGGCTTGCTTCGAGCTGTATCGAGACTGGTTTTCCAGCCTCAACTTCTCTGGATGTATCTTCATCAAGACTCTCAATGAGTTTAATGTTTGCGCCCCTCAGTTATCATTCATTGCCCGCGAGTCGAAAGAAGCGATGGGCCATTTCCTATTCGAACTCGCAGAACTCGCCGGCGCCAGCGAGCCCAGACAACTCGCGGACCAATTACAATTGTTGCTAGAAGGCAGTATTGTCCTCGCCCAAGCTGGCCGAGGTCCTGAAATCATCGATACGGCCAAAGCGATGGCTCAAACGCTGATAACAGAAGCCCAGTCGTAAGATTAGGCAGCCATCCAATGATGCACGAGCTCTTGTGCCAATTTTATCTTCGCCTCATGCAGCAAGTTTGTTTGAGTGCGGCTATGAAATGTCCCTCAAATACGCCGCCTCGCCCAGCACACAATTGGAAGTCATATTGGAAACAATTGAGCGCATGCATCCTCCTGCCTCTACTAAGTGCACAGACCAGTCTCGCGTTCGAGGGAATTGCCGCCACGACACAGACAACTCGCCCGAGTTCGGAAGTCAGCGAGCAACTCGAACTGCAAGAGGTGGTCGATGCTGCCTACGCCAAATACAAGGATCTAGAAGAAGGTGCCAACGCAGATTATATTCCGATCCTCGCCACAGTGCCCAGTGATTTGTTTGGCGTCGTGATTGCCACTAAGGACGGGCAAGTCTTTTCCGCTGGGGACATCGATTACAAATTCTCAATACAATCCGTATCCAAGCCATTTACTGCAGCCCTGGTCATGCAACAAATGGGCCCGCAAGCCCTATTGGATAAGATCGGCGTCGAGCCCACGGGCTTGCCCTTCAATTCTAAGATGGCGTTAGAGCTCTACGAGCAACGCTCCGCCAACCCCCTAGTCAACGCGGGTGCGATCGCAGCCGTAAGCCTCATTCAGGCCGATTCGGAAAGCGACCGCTGGGCTCAAATCAAAGAGAATCTCGAAGATTTCGCCGGCACGCAATTGTCCTTATTGGACGAAGTCTATCAATCCGAATATGAGACTGCATGGAGTAATCGTGGCATCGCCAATCTGCTCTATAATTATAATCGCCTCTATTCGGATCCCGAGGAAGCCTTGCGCGTCTATACCCAACAATGCTCAGTGGGAGTCAGTACCCAAGACCTCGCGATCATGGGCGCCACTTTGGCGAATGCAGGCACCCATCCTCTCACCGGAAAACTCGTCCTCGACCGTAAGCATGTGCCTGAACTGTTGGCACTAATGGCCACCGCAGGCTTTTACGATGAGTCGGGGGCATGGATGTATAGCGCAGGCCTGCCGGCCAAGACCGGAGTCGGCGGAGGCATCGTGGCCATCGTCCCTGGTAAACTTGCAATTGCTGCCTTTTCACCACGCGTCAACCAAGCGGGCAATTCGATTAAAGCGATGAAGGCGATCCGCTTTATCGCAGGCGAGCTGGGCGTGGGCCTCTATGGTGCGAATCCAGAAGATTAAGGCGTCTTTCGAATTAAGTAAATCTTCATGCACTCTCATCTGCATGCACACACAAAACACACAGATAAAGTTGCCCCACAATAAATGAGTCAGCCTCCTTCAGTGCGGTGTCCACAGAGTCTCCACAGGAAATTCACCAATCTAAAAACACCTAGGAATCTCTAGGGCCGAAAGGGGCAAATGTGTCACCGGTATCTCCAAGTTTTGGAGCATCCATCGCTGCCAGCCATTCACTTACGGTTGCTGCATAAGCTTCGACAAGCGCACGATCCCGATCTGTAAACGCGGCATGTAATTTAGAGGAACTAAAATTGACCGTGCCCCACACGCGTCCCTTATGCATGATAGGTGTGCCAAGGTATGCTTCCAGTGGAAGCTCTAAATACAGTGGGTGCAAACGCATACCAGCGATGCCATCGATACTCGTAATCGCTAGCGTTTCTTGAGACTCGTAGACTGCCCGGCAATAGGTCTTCTCCAGTGGAAAGATCGCGTTATCCACCAGTTCTCCCATCTCACTATTGATTGCAATGACTTTATAAAGACCGTTGTAAATATGACTCACAATCCCAACGGGCAAATCTAAGCGCTCCACCCCCTCGTCCAGTAGACTATGACAAGATTTCCGTAATTGTTGGTGCAGCATAATAACCTCCTAATACGCAGAAAGAATGAGCAATCATTTGCCGAATGGCGATACATTTCCGACTAGAATTAACTCAATTCAGTGCTCTGCTCATAGCGACCTTCACGCACCTGTCGACACAGCTCACGTGGTGTCCGGCCTGCCATGCGTCGAATGAAACGGGTAAATACTGGCTGCGAATTGAAACCACTCAACTCCGCCACATCTGCCAAACTGCATTTCGCATCACGCATCAGGGAAATCGCGGTTTGAAACTGATATTGACTACGATACGCACGCAGTGAAAGCCCCATCTGCCGCTCGAAGCGTTCACGTAAATGACGCTCCGAAAAACCTGCGCGCTGGGCGACTTCTTCAAAGGTCCACCCCTCTCGAACGGAACGTTTGATCAAGGACTCGACCTGCGCAATCCAGCCATGGCCCGTCGTCGCCCCCTCCAACTCCTGCTGAGGCAAGCGCAACGTAGTCACATGTAGACGAGCCAATAAACGATCTAAAGTAGGAATTAATTCGACCCGACTGGCGCCCTGCTCACTTGACCATAAATTGGCGACTTCCCCCCACAACTGATGCGTTTGCAAATCAGGCTGCAGACGACGGTAACTCAAATCAGCCAAGGCGGGCTGTCCTTGCTCTAATTCAAAGGTGATGAATAACCAGCGTAAGGGATCCGACTCGATCTCAATATAGTGGTGGAATTGGTACGGCGTCACTAACAAGGCATCTCCCACATCGAGTTGATAATTTTGTCCATCCACACTCACTATACCCGAGCTCTTTAAGACCCGCATCAACACATAGCGGTGGTGCATACGATTGGCCACATGCTGTTGCTGTAAGGATTTCCAAGTCAATCGCTCAAACACGATCACATTGCTGCAAATGATGCGGTTCGGCAGATCCGTCCCTTCGTAGTAATTTTTGGGATCACTAATTTGTGACGGGAATACATCCGAAATCTGTCCAATAAAGGCCATCGCCGAAATAGTCAAAAATTACTCCGATTTAAGCAAGTATTTTAAATAATAAAAATCATACTATAGCCCCATGACACAGCTTGTATCTGAACTCACCCAACTCGAACGCATCCCCACCCAAATCTACGAAAATGCAGACGCGGCCTGCCAGACGGTCGCCAACGCGATCACCGACCTGATCAACGAGCGCAACGCCGCAGGCAAGCCGACCGTGCTGGGGCTTGCGACTGGCTCCACTCCAGTGCGTCTCTATCGCGAACTGATTCGCCGCCACCAACAGGAGGGGCTCTCTTTTGCCAATGTGATCACCTTTAACTTAGATGAATATTACGGCCTAGCCGGCGATCATCCTGAGAGCTACCGCAAGTTCATGCAAGACCAGCTCTTCGACCATGTCGACCTCAAGCCGGAGAACACTCATGTGCCCGACGGCCTCGTCGATCGCGACGCAGTGTTCCAATCCTGCAAAGAGTATGAAGCCGCCATCGCCGACGCTGGCGGCATCGATATCCAAATCCTCGGCATCGGACGCACGGGCCACATCGGTTTTAATGAGCCGGGTTCCGGCCCCGAAACTTTGACCCGCTTAGTCACGCTCGATAATTTAACCCGCCGCGACGCCGCACGCGACTTCCTGGGCGAAGAAAATGTGCCACGTCACGCCATCACCATGGGCGTCGGCACGATCTTAGCCGCCCACCAGCTATTCTTACTGGCATGGGGCGAAGGCAAAGCCTCCATTATGGCGCAAACCGTCGAAGGTGAGCAGACCGAAACCATTCCAGCCACCTTCCTGCAACAACACGATAACTGTACCTTTTGCATCGATCGCTCCGCCGCGAGCCAACTTACGCGTCAATGCCACCCTTGGCTGGTCGGCCGCATCGAATGGACCGAAGAGACGACTCGCAAAGCGGTGCTCTGGCTGGCCCAAAAGACTGGCAAATCACTGCTCAAACTCGTCGACGAAGACTATACTGAAAACGGCATGTCCGACCTACTGGTCGAACAAGGCCCCGCTTACGATTTAAATATCCGTCTCTTTAACGTCACCCAACACACCATTACTGGCTGGCCGGGTGGCAAACCCAACGCCGACGACAGCCACCGCCCCGAACGCGCGACTCCGTATCCCAAGCGTTCTTTGATCTTAAGTCCCGAGCCTCTCGACGATGTTTACTGCCTGGGCGGCACTATTAATCGCCTCAAACAACACGGCAATCAAGTTACCATCGCATACCAAACTTCAGGTAACTTAGCGGTGCCCGATACAGAGGTCCGCAGTGCCATTGAGCTGATGATTGAACTCGGCACAGACCGCATAGGCGAAGCCGATCTGAGTTACGCCACCACCGTGGAAACGCAGCTGAATGAGAAAGGAAGCTTCGGAGCCGACACCAGCGAGATACGTCAATTGAAGGGGCTCATTCGCCGCAGCGAAGCGCGCTCTTCGGCTCGCACTTTAAGTATCGACACCGACAACCTACACTTCATGGACCTGCCCTTCTATGAGCAAGGCCGCTACCGCCGCTTCGTCGCGAGCGAGGCAGACGTCAACAAAATGTGCGAATTGCTCAACAAAGTGCAACCACACCAAATCTTCGCAACTGGCTTTGGACACGATCCACTCTCTGTGCCTGCCTTGTGTTTTGAAATTCTGCGTGCAGCGCTCAAGCAATGCGCCGATACCGAATGGTTTAAGGACTGCAATGTCTGGCTTTACAAGGGACCGGCCGATGAGTGGGAAGCACACGAAATCGATATGGCTGTGCCCCTCTCGCCCGATGAATTCGAAAATAAGATTCAAGGCATCTACCAACACCAGACACAACGCAGCCAAAGCCCTGGCCGCTCCAGTAAGAAGAGCAGCAACACTTGGGACCTCGCTCGCGAGATCAACTGCGGCACCGCCGAGGTTTACGATGCGCTGGGACTCGCTGAATACGAAGCCATCGAATGCTTCAAACGTTACACACACTAGAAAACCATCCGATGATCGAAATCAATCCACTTTGTAAGCCGCCACTCGACCCAGAATTTGCACCCGCGGTGCTGTGGAATCGCGCCTATTTAAAGGCCGCCGACGCAGCAGCCGATAGCCGCCCAGTGCGCATCGCAATCGACCGCCCGGAAGGACACACCTGGGTCTACACAACGACCCTGCTGCCCGCCACCGAAGCGCATGCAGCCGACACACTTAAATACTGCGAGCGCACCGTCAAATTTCTACTCTGGGCCTGGGGAGGCTCACAGGTGCGCATCAGCAACGCCCCCGAAGTGGTCGAGAAGCTGCAAGCAATTTATTCCGCTGACGGCGCACGACAGTTTGATTACGATTTCATGGGCAAGACCTGTTTCGATCAAGACTTCTGTATCCAAAATGCTGATGCATCCGAAATACAAGAAGCGCTCCCTCCCGCCACCGGAGGAGTCGGTTCACTCAAAGGCAATCGGCTAGGATTCGACCTCGGCGGCAGCGACCGTAAATGCGCGGCCATGATCAATGGCGAAGTTGTCTTCTCTGAAGAGATTAAATGGAGCCCTTACTTTGAGAGCGATCCCGCCTATCATCGCGCAGGCATTCAGGACAGCCTCAAGCGCGCGGCAGCGCACCTTCCCTCTGTCGATGCCATCGGCGGCAGCGCCGCAGGCATTTATATCAACAACGTGCCCCGCGTCGGCTCGCTCTACCGTGGCATCAGCGCAAAAGACTTCAAGGAGTCTATTCGCCCACTCTTCTACGAGCTTAAGGCCGAATGGAACGACATCCCTTTCGAACTGGCCAACGATGGCGACGTCACGGCGATGGCCGGCGCCATGGCGATCGACGATAGCGCCGTGCTCGGCATTTCCATGGGCACCAGCCTCGCGGCGGGTTACATCAATCCACAAGGCTCCGTCACCGGCTGGATCAACGAGCTCGCCTTCGTGCCCGTCGATTACCGCGAAGGCGTGGCCACCGATGAATGGAGCGGCGACGACGGCTGTGGCGTGCAGTATTTCTCACAGCAAGCAGTCGGTCGTCTGCTACCACTCTCCGGCATCACTGTCAGCCCAGATCTAGGCCTGCCCGAGCAGCTCGAAGTAGTGCAAACTAAAATGACTGCAGGCGACGAGCGCGCCCTCGCCATCTATCAAAGCATTGGCATCTATTTCGGCTATACCATCGCGCACTTTGCCGATTTTTACAGTTTCCGCCACCTACTTTTCCTCGGACGCGTCAGTTCCGGGCAGGGCGGCGACATCATTATGCAAGAAGCACGCCGCGTGCTGGACCTCGAATTCCCCGAGCTGTCCAAGACGCTCCAATTTCAAACACCCGACGAAAAGACCAAGCGCCACGGCCAAGCCATTGCAGCGGCCACTTTACCCAAAATCGACTAGGCCGGCCGCGCCCTTCACATAAAAAAACCACCCAAATATCGCAAGCAGACATGAAGCTACAGTTCTCCCAGCAAGGATCCGATCTCTACATCCCCGACGCCAACGACGACGCACTCGCCCGCACCACGCACCTCGGTGTCGGCGCTCACCAAGACGACTTGGAGTTTATGGCCATGCACGGCATCATTGAATGCTACGAAAAGAACGACCAATGGTTCGGCGGGGTCACTTGCACCAATGGTGCCGGCAGCGCGCGCACGGGTGAGTTTGCCCACGTGACCGACGAAGAGATGCAGGCCATTCGCGCCGAAGAACAACGCGAGGCCGCACGCGTCGGGCAATATAGCTTCATGGCACAACTCCACCTATCGAGTGCCGGCATCAAAGATCCCGACAACCACGACATCGAAAACGATCTGGTAAAAATCCTCAGCGCCGCACAGCCCGAAGTCGTTTACACCCACAACTTAGCAGACAAACACAGCACTCACATCGCCGTGGCGGCCTCTTTAATCAAAGCCATCCGCCGCCTGCCACAAGAGCTGCGCCCCAAGCAATTAATCGGCTGCGAAGTTTGGCGCAACCTCGACTGGTTGCCCGATGACAAGAAGCTCATCATGGACCTCAGCGCACGCACCGAACTCGCCGCTCAATTAAACGGCCTCTTCGTATCTCAAATCAGCGGCGGCAAGCGCTACGATCTGGCGGTCGAAGGACGACGCCGTGCCAACGCCACCTTCTTCGACAGCCACTCCATCGACGCCTCTCAGAGCGTCGCCTTCGGAGTCGACCTGACTCCTCTAATTGAAGACGACAGCCTCTCCCCCGAAGCCTACATTTTGAGCTTCCTAGAAGACTTCAAACAAGACGTACAAAAACAAGTCAGCACATACTTCTAGGCCGTCAGCGGTCGCGTGAACCGTATATAAAAAATGTGTGAAATGAGTATCTGGCACTAAAACCGCTAGGTTGTTGATCATATTCAATGACCAGCGACCCTCATCCACTCTACTGCCTAATACTCACCTTACTATTTGGACAGGTTTCACTGACAAGTCAGCTCACGGCAGGACAAGCGCAAGCGCCGCAAGTGCCGCAAGCGCCGCAAGTGCCGCAAGCGCCGCAATTATTGTCATCGTCGCAATGGCCTAAATCCGTCAGCTACGCCTCAGACATATACGTCGAAATCGTCCAGCAAGCTCCAGGCCCCGGGGGCAGTCTCTATCGCAGCAACCACTTCGAACTCATTTCGGATCATCCCTTGTCTATACCTGCGCTCTGCGATGTGCTGCGCGTTTTGGAAGCTAGCTATGCCAGCTACCAGCAACTACCACTTGGATTCGGCTATACTACTAGCGGCGAACGCCATCGCGTGAAATTGATCGAGCGCGCACACCATTATATCCAGCACGGGGGCATCATGGGCTCGGGCGGCGTCTACCTCTCTGACAGCCGAGAGGCACTCGTTCACATCGATAGCTTGGGTATCAAACAATCGGCCGACGGAAGCATACAATCCATCGAAAACTTAGGCATTATTACGCACGAGGTCATCCATCAATTACAACACGACTGGTTGGAGATATTACCAACTTGGCTAATCGAAGGCATGGCGGTCTATATGGAGTCGGTCCCCTGTCAGGATGGCACTTTTCAATTTCAAGACATGCACTTCCGAGCGGAAAAACACCTCCGCCGCTGCAGCGAAAACCACTATTGGATTACAGACATCGAGCATTTGATGACCATCACGCGCGATGAATGGAACCAAAACTTTGAAGCCTCGGCCTCTTCCAATGAGCAGTATTACGTATCCGCATTTCTGCTAACCTATTACTTCTTACACCTAAGCGATGATGTCAGCGGCCAACATTTGCGTCGCTATATCGAGTCATGGCAACAGGATCGCAATCATGCTGCAAACTCGCAAAGGGCCCTGACGCAACTGATGCAGGGCCAAAGCTACCAAGAACTACAGGCAAGTCTCATCGCAGCTTACGCGCGGCAGGGCCTTGAACTCACGCCCTACCATGGAATGTCGCTGCAGGAGCTATAAGCGACTAGCTAGCCGTGCGTGGCAACCAGTCCAGCACTTCACGAATCATACGGTCCCAATAGGACCATTCGTGGTCACCCGGACCCTCCACATACTTGAGTGGAATTTCGTTCTCTGAGCACTGCCGGGCAAAGGCGCGGCTTTGCTCTAGTATAAAGTCATCGTATCCACAACAAGCAAACAAGCGTGGCAGATCGACGCCTGCTTGCTTGGCACGCTGCAATTGCGTCAACAAATCCACATCAGTGCCGCGTAAATTTTTATACGCCTCGCCAAACACCCAGCGCATCCAGCTAATTCTCTCAGGCTCTGTAGAACTAGAGAAAGCCGCCGCATCCAGCGAGCCCGAAAGGCTGGCTGCCGCTGCATAACGCTCGGGGTAACGCAGCGCACTGCGCATGGCACCATAGCCCCCCATCGAAAGGCCTGCAATAAAGTTATCCTCGCGGGCCTCGGACAAAGGAAAGAACGAGCGCATGACTTGTGGCAGCTCATGATCTATATAGTCCGCGTAGCGCAGGCCTTCGTGCATATTTTGATAGTAGCTCAGCCCTGCTGCAGGCATGACTACAGCCAGACTATGCTCGGCAGCATAGCGCTCGATCGCTGTTTGTCGCATCCATGCGCTATGATCATCGGTGCGCCCGTGTAAGAGCCACAAAGTGGAGTGCAACTGCTTGTTTGCCGTTTGAGGCAGCAACACATTCACGCTGACACCCATGCTTAAAGTTTCGGAGGCGAAGTCACATTGAATAAAGGCCATAATCAAGATCAGGTTTAAGCCCACAACTGCGACGACCTAGAGCAATCGAGTCAAGCGACGATCTAAGTAATCGCTCACGATACAGCAGCGCCACAACGCCAGAGCCCTATTTGCAACAGTATAAGATTTGCGCTTACAGGGGGCTCAAAGGCAACATGTTAGCAATGTTACCTTTAGCCCTGACTAACTTAAGTGCAATCGACCTCGGTATCGTAGGCGTCATCCTCGCCGTAGTGGTCGGCGCTGCCATTTATACCCGTCGCTATACCCGCAGCGTCGCCGACTTCTTGTCAGCCAATCGCTGCGCCGGGCGCTACTTACTCACTTTGGCCTCTGGCATGTCGGGACTCGGAGCTATCACCATCGTCGCGCAATGGGAACAGGTCTATCAGGCAGGCTTCTCGGCAGGCTTCTGGGGGCAAATGATGGCGCCACTCGGACTGATCCTCGCGCTCTCTGGCTGGATCATCTACCGCTACCGAGAAACTCGCTCCATGACATTGGCGCAGCTGATGGAAAAGCGCTACAGCCGCAAGTTTCGCGTCTTCTCTGGTTCACTTTGCTGGATCAGCGGTATCTTAAACTTCGGGATCTTCCCTGCAGTGACTGCGCGCTTCTTCATCTACTTCCTGGACCTGCCGGTGCACACGTTCGATGTGCCGGGGCTCGGCTTGAGCTTAAACCTAACCCTGGGAGTGGTCATGGCCATCGAACTGCTGTTTGCAGTGATGATCGCCTTAAGTGGCGGACAAATTTCCGTGATGGTGACCGACTTTATTCAAGGTCAGTTGAGCAATATCATCTTCCTCGCGCTTCTGGTCACCATGCTGGTGCTCTTCCCTTGGGAGGTGATTGTAGAAACTCTTAAACAAGCACCCGAGGGACAGTCGAAGCTCAATCCTTTCGATATCGGTCGCCTGCCCGACTTTAATATCGGCTTCTTCATGATGATGCTCTTCATCACGATTTACAACTTCATGGTGTGGCAAGGCACACAGGGCTATAATAGCTCTGCCATTAATCCACACGAAGCCAAAATGGCCGGCATCCTGGCCCAATTCCGCTCCGGGGTTACTTATTTGCTCATCCCACTCGCCGCGATCTGCGCCTACGTGCTGATGAATGCGCCGATTCACGAAGCTGCCACACTAGCCACTCAAGCGACCTTAGATGGCTTGGGCGACCCTCAACTGGCCAAGCAATTGACCACCACTGTCGCGCTTTCAAATGTATTACCGGTCGGCATCATGGGCTTATTTGCTTCGGTCATGATCATGGCCGCCGTGAGCACAGACACCACTTACCTCCACTCTTGGGGCAGCATTTTCATCCAAGATGTATTGATGCCGTGGCGCAGTTTACGAGGCCACCAAGACCGCTTAACACCAGAACTGCACTTACGCTGGCTCAAGCGCTCCATCATCGGAGTCGCCATCTTTGGCTGGTGCTTCAGCATGCTATTCCCACTCAAGGAATTCATCCTAATGTATTTCCAAGTCACGGGCGCAATCTTCCTCGGCGGCGGCGGCGCAGTGCTAATCGGCGCGCTCTACTGGAAGCGCGGCACCACCTCGGGCGCCTGGGCTGCAATGATCACTGGCTCCTCACTGGCAGTGAGTGGCGTGTTGATCAACAATGTGCTCTGGCCCAAAGTCCTGCCCTCTATCAAGGAAAGCTACGCGGGCACGGAATGGATCACCAACCTACCGGAAACTTTTTGGCTCAATGGTATGCAACTCGGCTTCTTGTCTTCGCTGACTGCGATCGCAGCCTACATTATTGTATCTCTGATGGCCCCGGATCCTGAGATCGAGATGGACGAGTTGCTACACCGCGGAAAATTCTCCGGCGTGGATCCAGAAGGGCCCGACCACGTAGCGCCCCCACGCACAGGCTTAGCGGCGCTGGGCTTTACCAAAGAATTCACTAAGAGCGACAAATTCGTCTACGTGCTGCAACTGGCCTGGGTGGCCTTCTTCTTCCTGTCATTCGTCATCATCTGCATCTGGCAACTGTTTGACAAATGGTCGGAAGATTGGTGGGCCAACTGGTGGTATTTCAATCTAATCTTTACCGGCATCGCGGGTGCCATCACCACGGTATGGTTCCTCATCTGCGGCACGCTCGACCTCAAGCGCTTATTTCACCGTCTCAAGACCATCCAACGCGATGCAAACGATGACGGCACCGTTGACAATCACCTAACCGAAAAATCCTCATGAGCCAAATGAAACGCCCGCTATGCTCCTTAATAGCGCTCAGCGCTTGCTCACTTTTCACAGCCTGCACAAAGACGATGACAGATTCATCCCCCGCCACCACGAGCACTCTCTTACTGCCCGCCAAACATGTCGAACGCTTCGAACTGGCACAGCCTTGGTTTGAAGAAAACGAAAGCCAATTCCGCCAGGGCTCCGTCGAACTGCAGTGGACACCGCACGCACTGCTCGTGCATGCCAAACTCGAGGACGAACAAATCTACACCAGCTCCGACGCCGACAATCAGCATATGTGGGAGCTCGGCGACGTATTTGAAGTCTTCCTACAAATCGAAGGACACGAAGACTACTTTGAGCTCCACATCACGCCCGCGAACACACGCTTCCATGCGCACAAACCAAATGTGCCGGGCAACGACCCCAGCAGCGGCGAATGGAAGCCGATCGACCACTGGCTCGTCAGCCCGATCGGCTTTGATGCGCAAGCAAGTCCGATCGAAGGTGGCTGGCAGGCCGCCCTACAAATCCCGCCCAGCGTACTCGGGCTCGAGAGCTTTGCGCCGGGCACCGAAATTCGGATCGCCTTTGCTCGCTACGACGGCGCCCCTCAGCGCCAACCGACACTCTCCGCCAGTGCACCGCATGCGCTGAGTGACACCATTACTTTTCATATTCCAGCAGACTGGCACCGCATCGTGCTCAACAAATAAAATCTCTCATGATTCTACCGAACGAGAAAAACTCCTTCCACGCCCAGCACAGCGCGATTGGCGCCCACAGCTCTTTCACCCTCGGCATGCACGGGGCTCCAGGCGGGCTTGCACTTGAAAAAGGTCAACCTGCCGACGGCGCAGTCTACGTCGGCACCATTGTGGATGAGCACATCACTGTGCTACCCTTTTTCGAGCACATGAACAACTCGGAGATCGCACGCTTCGATCACCAAAACCAGCCCGAGACCTGTCACGACGCCTTAACAGTGATCGAGGGCAAAGACATCACACGCGACTACCGCTTTGCTAGTGATCACTTCATCACCGAAGACCTGCGGCTGGAAATCATTTCCCCCTTCGGCGATTTGCCCGACCCGGCTACGACCGACCGCGCCGAAAATAAGCGCGCCGCCTGCCCTGTCGTTTTTGCGAAACTCACCGTCGACAACCGACAGGGCACGCAAACTAAGACCGCACTCTTCGCACTGGGCGAGCATGGCTGCCCCATGCCTGTTCACGAGCCTGGCAAGTTCACCGGCTTCCTCTTTGGCAATGGAAATCTGGGCTTCGCCACCGATGCCGAAGTGGAACCACTCCAAACCTTCGATCTCTCCAAAGCGAAAAAACCAGATGGCACCCAACTCGTGCCCCGCTTCGGCGGTAGCTATGGCTTTATGATGGATGTGCCCGCAGGTGAACAGCGCGAAATGCACATCAGCCTAGCCACTTATCGCGCAGGCACCGCCACACTGGGGCTGGAAATGCCCTATTGGTATACACGCTACTTCTCAAGTCTGCGGGATGTACTCGAATACGGACTCGAACATAAGGATTGGTATTATCAGCAAGCCGCACAACGTGATGCGGAGCTCGAGGCCGCCTCGCTCAACGATGCGCAAAAATTCCTCATCGCACACGCCTCCCACTCTTACTACGGTTCGACTCAGTGGTTTGACGATTCCGGCAAGCCATTCTGGAATGTCAACGAGGGCGAATACCGCATGCATAACACCTTCGATCTCACCGTCGACATGCTCTTCTACGAGATGCGCTACTCGCCGTGGACAGTTAAAAACGTATTAGAAACCTTCATACACCGCTACTCCTATTACGATCAAGTGCGCCTGCCTGGCAGTGACAACACCTACCCTGGCGGCATCAGTTTCACCCACGACCAAGGCAATCACAACAACTTCTCTCCCGAAGGTTACTCTAGCTACGAAATCAGCGGCATTGACCGACGCTGTTTCTCTTACATGACTCACGAGCAACTGGTCAATTGGGTCTGTTGCACCGGTGTCTACGTGAGCCAAAGTCAAGACCAAGCCTTTTTGACTCGTCACTTAAAGACGGTCAAAGACTGCTACCAATCGATGCTCAACCGCGACCACCCCGCCCCGGCGCAACGCAACGGTGTGATGGGCTGCGAATCCAGCCGCTGTAATGGTGGCGGCGAAATCACCACCTACGACTCGCTCGACACATCCCTCGGTCAAGCACGCAACAATCTCTACCTCGCGGTGAAATCATGGGCGGCCTACTTGGCCCTGGCCGAACTGTTCCAGCAAGCGGGCGAGCACACACTAGCAGCCGAAGCCACTGCATCTGCACAACTCTGTGCCCGCACCATCAGCGGCAAATGGGACGACACACTCGGCTATATACCTGCAGTCTTCGAAGACGACAATCGGAGCGCCATCATTCCCGCCATCGAAGGCCTGGTCTTCCCGCAAGTGATGGGCCTGCAAGACGCCCTCGCCCTCGACGGGCCCTACGCCGAATTCATTGGTATTTTAAAGCGTCACTTCGAATCGATCTTCAAGCCCGGCGTCTGCCTCTACCCCGACAACGGATGGAAGCTCTCCAGCACTGCCGACAACTCATGGATGAGCAAGATCTGCCTAAGTCAATACGTAGCCCGCAGCGTGCTGGGCATCGATTTCGGTGAGCAGCAAGTCGCCCACGATCAGGCTCACATGGACTGGCAAATCTTCGGCTCCACCTTCAATGCTTGTTCGGACCAATTCAGCAGTGGCAAGGCCATGGCCAGCCTCTACTATCCACGCATCGTCACCAACATTCTGTGGCTGACGGAGGCCTAACTAACTCAAGCGCCCGCTTCGACTTGTTTGAAACAGCGGGTCTAAGGAATTTTTCCCATCGACTTGCTTACTCGGGTAGAGTCAGGCCGGCCAGCCGTGTAGACATAAAAAAACGCTCACACGCCGGATGGCGCGTGAGCGTTTTGAAAAATAAAACCTAGGCTAGAGCCATTCCTAGCGACGACGGCGAACGAATGCGAGCGATAGTCCAACTAGACCAAGCAAAGCAGCTGTGGTCGCAGGCTCGGGAATCACAGTCGCACTCACTGTAATATTGTCATAGTCCACAAAACGACCACTCGGCAAACTAGAGCCTGTGCCTGGGTTTGTATAGATGGTAAAAGTCACTGGTCCGGCAACATTCTGCAATTCCGCCACACTCGATAGATCAAGCGAGCCAGAGCTAGCAGTCATCGTCTCAAAAGCGTCAGAACGAGCTGATCCAATGCTCGAATCAGCAGCAAGATCTGTAGTCCCGGTCAAAGAAGACTGCAGCAACCATCCACGTGTTGAGCTATAAGCAGATCTGCGAACCAATCCATCAAAACTAGTAAAACTTAAGGTCTTACCCGCCTCAGGAGTCAGAGTGAAACTGAAGGAAACGTCATGATCTACAGCGTCTGCTAGATTATTCACCTGATCGATGCTCGAATTCGAATAGACTTCCAATACAGACGTGCCATTCGCGGCGACCAAGAATTCAGTGCCACGATCTAACGTCGCGCCAGCTCCAGCTGTAATTAACGATGCGACACTGTTAGCATCAGTATCTGAAGAGCCAAGAAACACTGGATCACTTGCAGAGTTAAACTGATAATCGGCGACGATCACTGCGTGAGCTGAACCAGCAGCAAGGCAAGCAGCTACAAGGACAACGCTAGAAGGGAATTTTTTTATATTCATAGATCAGAGGGTTGGAATGTAATTCAACAGATGCCCACGTAAGAAAGCTCACTTTGAGGCATTCTACGCATTGCACTGTAAAAGAAATCATAACTTCACGTGACTTTGTCAAGGGGATTAGCAAAAAAGTCTAGCTCAAGCCCACACGCTGAGGAAAGTAATCGTAAGCAGTATTTGTGCTAGTCAAAGCTCCTGCTTGCGCCCAGGGAACATCCATCTCCGAGAAGAGCACTTCCTGCTCAAAGGCACGATGAATCAAATCATCCAAGCCCGAGACTGTCGTTTTCACACCTCCATCCACTGACTCATGACTGATCAAATCGGCCGGAATATCATGCACAGGCGAAGATTCATGCGCACCATTTACACTCAGAGTGTGCGCTGCAGCCACCTCTAGGTCACAAATAAAAACATCAGAATTCTCCATACGGTTCAGTAGGCGATCCAGCAATTGACTACGCACGGAGACGTCCGCCTCACAGGCTCTGGTCTCGACCGTTCCCTCATCGCTCGTCAACGTCACATCAGTAAAGGTCCAGCGAATCTCCCCCGACTCTCCCCGAATCACGATCTCCGGATCCAAGTGGGCCTCCGAGCAATGCGTCGCATAGAAATACAAAGGCAGCCCAGTCTTGGTTTGCACACGTAGGCAAGCCGTATCTGCACTCTCAATACGGTGTGCCCGATAGAGCTCAGCCTCTACCGTGTCAATATCGGCAGCCCGCTCACGCGACTCTCCCGCAAGGAAACAGATCATATTCAACTGGTGGCTGACCGCATTGTTAAAGGGCGAATCTAAAACCCAATCGTCCCCAACGCGCAGGCGCCCCGCCCAATCGTTACGCGTATAATAGGTATCCAAACGAGGCCACAAGCAGCGGCACTTGATCGACTGCACCGCGCCAATGCGCCCCGACAGGATCGCATCCTTCATCCACAGAGTCTCCGATGCAAACATCGTCTGAAAGCCAACCGCAACAAAACGGCCGGTTTCACGCTCCGCCGCCTGCATTGCACGAACATCTTGAATCGTCGCCGCAGCGGGTTTCTCAACAAACACATTGGCACCCGCCTGCAGCGCTGCAATCGTCATCGGAGCATGCAAGTGAATGCCGACCGGGATGAAACATAGATCTATATCCCCCTTAAATGCTTCTAGCATCGAATAGACATCATCGTAAAGCGCACCACCAACTTCGCGGATCTGCTGACACTCTAAAGGCACCTCCTCTTGGTTAATGACAGCCGCCGCAACGAGCTGAAGACTCGCGCCTTCCTGAATCGCCCCCATGACCATCTCATAGTGCACGCGCGCAAAGCCCGTGACCCCGATCAGGGCGACCTTCAGTATACTGGGACGCAGCCCACTCGACGTGCCCAACGAACTAGGCACAGAATCAGTTTCACTTACAATAGAAGACATATCCTCAAGCGGCTAAAATTTAATAAATCACAGGCCACAACCAAAGACAGTCCTAGGCAATGACCGACAAGCCCGAGCCAAAAACAGGCATGCAAGGAAAACCAATAGTCAATCCACTGTGACTATGTCAAAGGATTTATAAAAATTGATTACCCTTGACATAGTCACAGAGCAGCGAATACCTAAACTTTTTTAAAGTCACATAATAAAACGGCTTCCGCTTCAATATACTATGCACCTCATCGACTGGCTCATCGTCATCATCCCCGTCACCTTCATTCTGTCTGCAGCTGTGTACGCCAAAAAGTATGTAACAGGCGTGGTGGACTTTTTAGCCGCAGGTCGCGTAGCGGGACGCTATGTGATATCTGTGGGTGACCTCACCTCGGGACTAGGCGTCATCACACTAGTCGCTTTGGTAGAAGCGAAATATCAGGTCGGCTACGCCCTCACCTTTTGGGACTATATGATCATTCCGGTTGGCATCATCATGGGGCTGACAGGATTTTGCGTGTATCGCTTTCGCGAAACGAAAGCGCTCTCGATTGGGCAATTTTTAGAAATGCGCTACAGTCGCAACTTCCGGATCATAGCAGCCAGCATCCGCACCATCGCGGAGATGCTCACTAACGCGATCGGTCCGGCAATCGCAGCGAACTTTTTCATCTATTTCCTAAACCTGCCTCACAACGTCACTGTGCTTGGGATGAACATTCCAACCTTCTCCATTGTGGTGGCAAGTGTGCTTTGTATGGCCATCCTAGTGATGTGGCCGGGTGGACGGATCTCGCTATTGATCACGGACTCCTTTCAAGGAATTATCTCCTACCCTATTTTTGTCGTAATCGGCGGATACGTACTGCTGACCTTTTCATGGAATGGGGAAATTGCGCCCACCATGCTGGACCGTGTGCCGGGCGAGAGTTTCCTCAACCCCTTTGACATCGCTGAACTTCGTGACTTCAATCTATTCGCACTAGCGGTCTTCGTCTTAGGCAGCATCCTGAATCGTGCCAGCTGGATTGGAAACGACACCACCAATTGCGGACGTACTCCACACGAGCAAAAAATGGCTGGCATCTTAGGCTCTTGGCGTGGCGGTTTCAGTGGCCTAATGATTATTTTGGTGGCCGTCACTATCATCACGGTTATGACGCACCGTAATCACGCAGAGCAAGCCTACGGCATTCGCCAGCAACTCTCGCAAAAAGTCACAGAAGAAACAGTAGTGGAACCTGAGCTACGAGCGACCCTGAATCAGCGAATCGCCGCACTGCCTGTCACCGCACATGAAATCGGCGTCGATGCACCACTCTCACGCGACAACAACATCGACACCCCCTTTATGGAAACCGCGCAAGCAACACTCGGCAGCGACGGCGAGGGCAACCTAACATTTCAGAAATACCGCACGCTCTACAATCAGATGATGATGCCGGTAGCGCTGCGTAATATGCTGCCCGTGGGCGTGATGGGCTTATTCTGCCTATTGATGGTGATGTTGATGCTCTCCACCGATGACTCACGCATATTCAATGCATCTTCGACCATCGTGCAGGACATCATCCAGCCATTCCTCAAAAATCCGCTCAGTCCCGAACGACACCTATTGGTGCTACGCCTCGCATCGGTGGTCATCGCGATCTTCTTCTTTTTCTGTTCCATCTTTTTCGTCCATCTGGATTACATCAACATGTTCATCACCATCATGTCAGCCGTCTGGCTGGGCGGTGCGGGCCCCATCATGATCTTTGGTCTATATAGTCGCTTTGGTACGACATTTGGTGCCTATTGCGCCCTTTGTTTTGGTTCTGGTATTTCCGTGGCCACACTCATTCTACAACGTAACTGGGCCGAGCACATCTACCCCTTCTTAGTCAATCAAGGCTGGGAAGGCCCAATTGGCAAATTTCTCGAAAGCGCATCGTCTCCCTTCAATCCCTACATTGTTTGGAAGATGGACGCGGTTAAGTTTCCGATCAATTCCTACGAAAGTTACTTCATCGCAATGGTGACCGGCGTGGCGGCCTACGTCATCGGCTCCTTAATCACGCGCAAGGAACCCTACAATTTGGACCGTTTGCTGCATCGCGGCGAATACAACATCGACGGCAAGCAACCCGCTAAAATCAAGTGGACCCCGCG
Source organism: Thalassobacterium maritimum (assembly GCF_031127805.1). Lineage (NCBI taxonomy): Bacteria > Pseudomonadati > Verrucomicrobiota > Opitutia > Puniceicoccales > Coraliomargaritaceae > Thalassobacterium > Thalassobacterium maritimum. Next base: position 20,768 of record NZ_JARXHW010000039.1, read on the forward strand.
CAACGCATTCAGTAAATTAATCGGCATCACATCGGACTATACTACAGGGGACAAGGTGATTGCCTGGTCGGTCTTCAGCTATGCCATTATTTACAAGCTGATCTTTTGCTTCATCGTCGTACTGATATGGAATTTAATTTCCCCTTGGCCCGCCAGCTGGTGGGGCGATTATTTCTTCTATACCACGATCGCAGTCAGTGGAGTCCTCGCGATCATCTCAACGGTATGGTTCTTAATTGGGGGCATAATAGATACCCGCCGCCTGTTTAAGGACCTCGCCATGCGAGTAGACAATCCTCTCGACGACGGTCGTGTGGTCGGCCATATTTCGCTAGCCGACAAGGAAGCTTTCGAAGCCAAACAACAAAAGTCTAAAGACGAAGAATAGCCTGCCCCCAGTATGACAATGAAGCCCCAAGCCTGCGAACAGCGAGTCGCATCCATCATACCACGCCCCGTCCATATAGTAACAGGGCAAGGCGTCTTCCATCTAACTGCCGAAACAATTGTTCGCTCCAACAGTGCAGTCAGCAAGGAAGCGAGATGGCTACAATCAGACCTGAGCGCCCGCTGCCGCGTAGCACCAACGCGTTCGCGCGAGGACTCGGCAGCCAACCAGCGTCCACATATTTCATTAGAGCTGGCGCCTGAGACTCCACTGCCCGCCGCAGGCTACTGCTTAGACATCACACCAACCGTCATAAAAATCACCGCTAAGGATGCGGCCGGCGTCTTTTACGGCACGCGTACGCTGCTGCAATTACTGCCTACAACGACCGACTTCGAAAGTGCGGAAATCCCAGCAATGACGATCACGGATCATCCGCGCTTCGCATGGCGCGGCATGATGATCGACTCAGCACGCCACTTCATAGAAGTGGATCATATTAAATCGTTCCTAGACTGGATGGCTTTTCATAAGCTCAACAACCTGCACTGGCACTTGAGCGATGACCAAGGTTGGCGCATCGAAATCAAGAAGTACCCAAAACTCACTGAGGTCGGCGCTTATCGCGAGTCGACGCCGCCCTACGGAGATCGCAAAGGCAGCGATCACACCCGCTACGGCGCATTCTACACACAGCAGCAAATCCAAGAAGTCGTCCGCTACGCAGCGGAGCGACACATCACAGTGCTGCCGGAGATCGACATGCCGGGTCATATGGCCGCCGCCACTGCGGCTTACCCTTATCTCGGCAATAGTGACCTCCCGGACTATGCCCCCAAAGTTCAGAACCATTGGGGCATCCATCCTTATACTTTAGCGCCTACGGAAGCGGTCTTTGAATTCGTCGATGACATATTCACCGAAGTATGCGCCCTCTTCCCCTCGACCTACATTCACATGGGAGGCGATGAAGCACCCAAAACGCAATGGGAAGCCTCCCCACGCGTGCAGGCACTCATGCAAGCCAAGGGCCTTAAGGACGGCCACGAGGTGCAAAGCTATTTCGTAAAACGGGTCGAAAAAATCCTTGCGAGCAAGGGGCGTAAACTAATCGGCTGGGATGAAATCCGCGAAGGCGGCCTCTCTCCTCAGGCCAGCGTTATGTCTTGGCGCGGCGAAGCCGGCGGCATCGCATCAGCCCAAGAAGGCCACGACGTCGTGATGTGCCCCCAGTCCCACATGTATTTTGATTACTATCAGGCACCCGCGGCGCAAGAACTCGCAAAAGGCGCAGAATTTCAAGCTTTCGAGAATTTCCTACCACTGCAACAGGTCTATCAGTATGATCCCGTTCCCGCGCAACTCAGCCCACAAGAGGCCACTCACATTTTGGGCGTGCAAGCCAATTTGTGGTCCGAGTTCATAAAGGACTTCAAAAAGATGCAATACCAAGCCTTCCCGCGCATCGCTGCTTTAGCCGAAGTCGCTTGGTCCCCGGCAGCAGACAAAGACTATGCTAATTTCCTCGAGCGACTAGAGGGTATCTTAGCTCATTACCAACTCGCTCAAATTAACTGCGGGCCCATCTACACACCAGCACCACAAGACGAAACGCCAGCGAAAAGCTAGCCTCCCATAGCATTGATATCACACTCTTTCTATTCCATCAGGCAAGGTGCACTCGATCACTGGCTTGCCCGAGGCTGTATGTGTGACTTCGATTTCAATTGATCCGTGCGCGGTGGGCACCTTCGCCCTGGCCCACTCCAGATCTCCCAGTTGAGGCTGGATGATTGCCTGTCGAAAGCCCGGTGCCGCAGGGCGCACACCCATCAGACGCCGGATTATAATGTTACTCGGCGCCGCGCCCCATGCATGATTCCAATCAAGGTTCGGTTTGTAGCGAGCATCCCAGGCTTCGAGTGTCATGGTGCTACCGACACGGTGAATCATATGCCACCAGGAGCGATCACTCTTCGATGTCATCAGACTCAGGGCGTGATCGGGGGCTCCGCATTTGTAGAGCGCGTCTAGCAGATGTTGCACACCATACACACTACAGGCCATCGCTCGACTTTTCACGAAAGCAAGCACGCCCGCCTGACGCGCCGCCGGAACGATGCCCGCTAACAATGGATAAAAATTTGCATGCAGCGAGGCATGCTCGGTCGCATTGCCGTCCACATAGCTCCCACGCTTGGTATCAAACAGCTGCTGGTTGATACTCGCCGCCACCTGTCGCGCGCGCGATTCGAAGAACAGTTGATCCTGCACCTCTCCCAAGTGCCCAGCGATCCGAGCCATCAATATCAGACTGCGATGATGTAAGGCATTGATGGCCGTGTTCACAGGTGAAAAGACATAACCATCCGCCTCTCCCATCAATCCATCTTGCGCAAAATCATGCCGCGGCCAATCGACCATGTCCTGCAGGCCTTCATTAAAGAATCCATCCAAGCCCAGTTGCTCCATTAGGGCGTCTTTGGCAGGACAATCGGCAGCACTGATTAAGCCGTCACTCCCTGCCAGCGCGTGCAAAGTCTTCAGCTTGAGCATAACATAGTGTGCCCGCATACGCCCCTCATCGCCGCTGTAAAGAAAGTCATACCAGGCAATCAAGGGCATGTGCAGATGCCAGTCTGACGGCCACGTGGGGTGCTCGATTAAATAATCAATCGTCTGCTGCGCCATCCCGTAACTCGCATCTAGGCAATAGTGCGAAAGTTGGTTGATATAGGCATCCCCCTCGTAAGGAATGCGCTCACGGTCGCCGTCGACATAAAGCCCGCAAAAAGTCGTCGCCTTAATGGTATGCCGGCACAACTCCCAAACCTCATTGAGCACCGGGTCCGCACACTCAAACTCAGCCGCGACATCATCGAAGGGCGCATGCACAAAGCGTTGCCGAACATCCAACAGTTCAATCCCCTCAACCAGCGCATCAATTTCGCAATAACGGAAGGGCATGACTTCACCGATCGCGGGCGGCATTTTAATCGCACGCGCACCCGTATTCCTAGCATCAGCCGGAATGACTAACCGATAACGATGCCTGCCAGCTTTCAGCTTGAGTGGAATCTCCCGATAGCGAACCGTACAGCCGGGCGCCCGATCCAAGCGCCCATCCGCGGCAAGTTTTTCCCCGAGATGAAGCTGTAACACATGTCCGGCGCAGGCACAGTTGAGTTCAAGTTCCACTGTGCCAAATACCGCACGCCCAAAATCAATAAAGCGCAACGAAGCACCCACTTGGCGTTGATGGGCAGGAGCGATGGGGGTATCGACAAGTTGCATACAAATAACAGAGTTTCAAATTTGGCTTAACAGCGGCTCCAGGGATCCTGCCATTCACGATGACAAGAACGATTGACTTCCTGATAGTGACTAAGTCCGTCTCGCTCCAAGTAGGCCTGCCCGTCTAGGAACTCGTCGCCAAGTGCTGCGAGCCGATGCTGCAAGCGAGACTCCAGCGCACTTTGAACATCCACGTGTTCGGCGGATCCAAGCAGATTGCGCATCTGATACGGGTCTGCCTCGTTATCAAACAACAGCCACGGACCATCTGTATTTCGAACATAAGTATAGCGCTGCGTACGTAACCCGCGATAGGCTTTGAACCCGTGTTCCAGCACATTGGCGAAAGCCGCCGGTAGATTGAGCAGCGCCGCTTCATCACCCGACAATGCTTGCTCGCCACGCAGGACCGCCGAATAGTCCTGCCCCTGAACCGTCGCTGGGATCTCAAGCTCACAAAGCCCCAACAGTGTGGGCATGATGTCGGGCGCATCCATGGGCAAGGGCAAGGCCCCCCGCGGCAAGCCTGCCGGCCAGCGCAGCAGAAAAGGAACGCGAATCGATTCGTCCCACGGCACGCTTTTGCGGTTGATGCCCTGGCTGCCGAACATATCGCCATGGTCCGAGGTGAACACGACTATGGTATTGTCGCGCTGACCGGAGGCGTCGATCGCATCGAGCACCGTGGCCAGACAATCATCCAGAGCCGCGATATGCGCGTAATTGCCCCGCAGCTCTTCCCTCGCCTCTGCCTGCTTGTCGGCAGGTACGTTGGGGCGCAACTCGATGTCAACATGAGCAAAGCGATCCTGGTATTCCTGTGGCGCCGTGTGCAGCGGAAAGTGAGGAGGCCCCCAGGAAAGCATCATCATGTAAGGCTTCTCCGCCTCAGCATGATCTCGTATATATTGTGCAGCGTCCTTACTTTGCGCACGCGCATCGTAGTCCCCCCACGGCTGCAGCCTGTCGTCATCATTGAAGTAATAATGCGAGTCGTTGTAGTCGTGGGTGCATTCGAAGGCCTTCCAATAATCGAAGCCAAGTTGGTAGTCGTGCGGAACGTAGGCCTGCCGACGCCCATACGCGCCGTCGGGGCTGCCATAGAGATGCCACTTGCCGATATAGGCAGTCTCGTAGCCACCTCGCTTAAAGGCGCGCGCAATTGTATTGCAGTTCGGGTTCAATTCCACGTCGTTGATGTAAACACCATGCGTCAGCGGATACTGCCCCGTCATTAGACTTCCACGATACGGACAACATACCGGACAGCCGGACACCGCATGCGTCAGGTTGAGGCCCTCACCCCGCCAAACGATCCATCGTCGGCGTATGGACATCCTGGTTCCCTGCATAAGCAACGTCCTGCATGCGCATCTCATCGGCAAAAATATAGACTACATTCGGAGGCTTCTTCATAATTCTCTTCGTAGGTTTAAATGAGTGCAGATTAGTGATTCACGATCATTTGGTGGGCTTGTTTGAGTCGATCGTCATGCTTTTTAACCTTCATTGCAAAAAAGATACAGACTCCTCCAAAGATAATTGGTAACACTAAAAAGAATGACAGAAACGAGACGACTGCCATACATATTAGCACGGCAAAAGCAACTTTCTGCTGCCTAAGAGGACTGATCCAATTTGCCGTTAAATTCTTACATGCTAAGGCATGGAATTGTCCGTTCGAAAGTGTGCCGGCAAGCTCTACTTGGTCTCCATTCGAGATGACGCTGGGAGTTGCTGTTCTTAGCAGAACGCGCTGCCCGTCTACAACAAACATGGACAAATGAGTCGTCGAAGTGCGCTGACTGGTTCCTTGAACCTCAGTAGACCGTTCTAAACCCTCAGCAATACCATTAATTATCGTTAGGTCATTCATATGTTCTTTTTTCTTAGCGACCTTCGTGGGTATAAACGATTTCGATTTCGCTAGTAAAGTAGTAGCAGGTGACGTCTGAAATTTCGCTCTTCTGCAGGTGCTGTGTGAAAGTTTTGTAGTCTACGATGTCCATGTTTGAGAGGTATTGTCGCTTAGGTAATCCTCGTAAGGTAAATTGACGGCTAATTAAAGTGCAAGTTTTTTAGCCAAACTCCAGTCCTACTGACGCCTGAAAGAAGCGATTAGGCACAGTCTCCCATTGACTCATTAAATGGAAGCATCTGAATGCTGCAGGTATGTTCAAAGAGCCCTCCCAAGCACTCCACCCCAGCGACCCTGTCTTATCTTTGGCAAGATTGTATCCGTATTTACTAGAGGATGGGGAAAATTTCGCCTGCATGTTGATCCTCCCCGGTGGTGGTTTCAGCCAGGTCAGCCACCAAGAAGGCCCTCCCGTGGCGGCTTGGCTCAACTCGATCGGTATATCTGCTGTCGTGCTGGAATACTCGGTCAGCAGCGACGAAGGCCCGGGCACTTACCCGAGACCACAGCAACAAGCTAATTATGCCATGCGTTGGCTGCGCGCGCATGCGCCCGAGCTAAACATCGACCCTAAGAAAATCGGCGTGATGGGATTCTCCGCAGGTGGCAATATCGCAGCAGGGGTATCACATGGCTTTGAGCGTAGCGAGTGGCAACTCGATCCGGACCAATGCTTAGCATATGTGTCCGCACGGCCTGATGCCTCGATTCTGGCCTATGGAATCCTCAGCTCATTTTCGCTCTACCAGCCCCGAGCCTCGATGGGGAATTTGTTTGGCGCCCAGCAAGTAGGCACAGAGTTACAACGTAGCATCTGCTGGGACGACTATGTGCACCCGGAAGCACCGCCGACCTTCCTATGGCACACTGTGGCCGACCCCACGGTGCCGGTCGAAAATAGCTACCATATGGCGATCGCGCTGCAGCAGGCTCAAATCCCACATGAACTGCACGTCTTCCCCTGTGGCGAACATGGCATCGGCCTAGGAACGATCCACTCACGCCGTCAAGGCTCTGCCGATCAGTGGCGTGGTTTAGCTGAGCGCTGGTTGCGTGAATTGAACTTTTAAGACAAGCCCGCAGCGCTCCACTGCGGGCCCGGCTTGAATCGACACGCGTGTGGCCACTCACACGCTCCGTGATTTATTAGCTTGAAAACTCGTGACTACGTCAGAAGGCTAGCAAAAACAGCTTTTTAATCCTGCAAAACACCCAAGCAAGTATGCACACACCGGTCCAAATCCTCCTCGACACAGATATGCTCACCGACTGCGACGACGCAGGGGCACTCGCGATGCTCCACGTCCTAGCGGACCGGGGTGAAGCCAAGATTTTGGGCGTCGCGGTCAACGGCATCGATAGCCACGGCCTGCACGGATCCGTCGTGAGTGCAATCAACTACCACTTTGGCCGACCTGAAATTCCCGTCGCGATGAGCCCTCGCGGAGAGGAGCAGACTCCAGTCAAGCCTTCCAGCTACTCCAGCTCGATTTATGAAAACTATCCGCACGACGGGCTGCGCGATGCTGAGCGCCCCAATGCGGTGGAACTCTATCATCGTCTGTTGAGCGAGGCCGAAGACCACTCCGTCACCATCGTCAGTATCGGCTTTCTCTCGAACATCGCGGACTTGCTCGCGATGGACTCGGGCCCCGCACTGGTCGCTCGCAAAGTAAAGGGCATCACGATCATGGGAGGCGCCTACCCCTCCGGCAACGAGTATAACTTCGATTTCAGTGGCACTGGCCCCACGACTCAAGCGGCGCTCGAAGCTTGGCCTGAGACCGTGCCGATCACATTTATCGGCTACGAACTCGGCGAACGCGTGATCACCGGCACCGATTATCAGGCCGCCCCAGACAGCCCGATGCGACGTGCGTATGAGCTCGCCTACGACTCGATCAATCGTGGGCGCCCCAGCTGGGACCAGGTCGCTGTCTTTCACGCCGTGCGCGGCTTACACAGCAATGGCTGCACTTGGTTTAATGCCATCGCGGGCAAAAACCGCATTTCCGCCACAGGCCAAAACAGCTGGCAGGCCGATCCGAGTGGCCCCGACGCCTATCTCGAACTCGCAGTATCTGCGGACGAACTAGCCAGCACCATCGAGCAGCTGATGGTGACGCCTCCCGCGACACTCAGTCTATAAATCGTGATCATCTCGCAAAATCCAAACTTGCCATTTGCGGGCGTGAATAGAGTCTGCGGGCATGTCTAAACGATTTGTAGTTATCATGGCAGGTGGACGGGGCGAACGCTTCTGGCCAGAAAGCCGTATCGCACGCCCCAAGCAACTCCTCCCCATCGTGGGTGAAAAGGCGATGCTCGCACAAACGATCGACCGCCTAGCGGGACTCGTGTCACCACAGGACGTGTTTGTGATTACAAATGCCGAGCAACGTGATGCCGTGCTGGAAGTCTGCCCGGAGCTGGACCCCAACAAGGTGATCGGCGAACCAGTCGGCCGCGACACCGCCGCGGCCGTGGGGCTCGCCACCGTGCTGGTTCGACGCGAAGATCCCAACGCCAGCTTTGCCATGCTCCCTGCGGATGCGGTCATTCACGATGCTGCCGGCCTACGCGACACACTCGAGAGCGCCTTTGCCGCGGCTGAAGCGCAGCCAGTGCTCGCGACGATCGGCATTACCGCCAGCTTTCCTGCCACAGGTTACGGCTATATCCAACAAGCAGATGCGATGGGTGAATTCGCGGCGCGCAGTGTCTATCACGTGCAGCGCTTTGTGGAAAAGCCCGATTTAGCCACTGCGGAAAGCTACTTAGCCGATGGCAATTATTTTTGGAATGCTGGCATGTTTATATGGTCGGTGCCCTCGATCGTCGCTGAACTTGAAAAGAGCACTCCAACACTGTGGCAAGCACTGCAAGCGATCGACCAAGGCCTAGCTGCAGGCCAAGACATCGACGCCCTACTAGCCACACACTACCCGACTCTTGAAAAGATTTCGGTGGATTATGCCATCATTGAAAAAGCAAGCAATGTGGTGATGGTGGAATCTGGCTTCGACTGGGACGATGTTGGCGAATGGCCAGCTGTGGCGCGTCACTACCCTGCCGATGATAATGGCAATGTAGTACGCGGACAAGCGGAACTCAGCGACTCGCAAGATAACATTGTTTACTCGCGCGATGACACACATTTGGTGGCACTGCTCGGCGTGAAGGATCTGATCGTGGTCAAAACCGGCGATGCCACATTGGTATGCCACAAAGACAAAGCCCAAGAGATCAAGGCTCTAGTCAATAAGATCGGCGCACAGGAAGCTTACAAGCGCCTAATGTAATCGGTGTAATCGGTGTAATCGGTGTAATCGTGTAATCGGCCAGATTCACAGATTTAAATTACCAATCCTAAACACTCTAGTCCTAACTTTTTACAGTGAACTATCTCGGCATCGATTGGGGAGAAAAGCGTATCGGCTTGGCTTTTGCCGACGAGATCGGCATTGCCATGCCCCTACAGGCGGCGGTGGCGGCTTCCAAGAAAGAGCGCATGCGACATATCGAAGATATGATCGCGCAGCGACGTGCTCAGGAACTAGTCGTCGGCTACCCGCTCAATATGGATGGCTCCGTCGGCTTTAAAGCCAAAGAAGTGGATGTATTTATCGAGGAACTGGAAAAGCGCTTTCGACTTCCGATACACCGTGTCGACGAGCGCCTCTCCAGCCACTCAGTCGAACAAGGCCTGCGCGGCCAAAAGAAAAAGCCGACGCGTCAAAGCGGCGAAATCGACTCACGTGCGGCAGCCCTAATCCTGCAGGACTTCATCGAAGAACGCAGCATTCGCTCAGGGCTATAATGCGAATGCTACGAAGTGCGATGCCAGCCAGAGCTGTTTTGCATCGCACTTCGAAACATTCAAAAGGCGGAACATTAAAAGGACGCGCTAGCGTTTCTTCCGGCCCTTGCCGCCCTTGCCTTCACTGGCATTGTGCGCGGCCTTGGATTGCGTGATACGCTTGCGGCGCTCAGGGTGCTTGGTGTCGAGCTTCGCCGCATCAGGGCCCATCTTTTTAAGACGTGCCTTGTTTTGTAAGGTATCATTATGGCGAGGCGCATGTTCGCCCTCACCTTCTTCATAGCGACGCTCTTTACCCACTAGATCAAAGCGCACGGGACAGCCATTCAGCCGGAACTCGTGAATGATCGCTTTTTCCAGATATCGACGATAGCTCGGATCCAGTCGCTCGATACGATTGCAGAAGAAACGAATGCGCAGTGGACGCGAGCCCGTTTGCACAGCGTAAAATACTTTGAAGCGCTTGGTGCCCACGATCTTGGGTGCGCGAGCCTCGAAGAGCTCCTGAATCACACTATTAAGCTTACCAGTCGACAGCTTCATATCCAGCGTGGCTTGGATGGACGCTGCCGCGTTGAGCATCGACTCAATTTCAAAACCGGTGGCCGCAGATACGAATAACACCGGAGGATTGGGCAAGAAGAACATCTCTTTGCGCAGCGACTCTTCGTAGCTCTTCAAAAAGTGTTTCAGGTTCTTAAAACCTTCAATCGGATCGTGCGTCCAACGGTCAATAATCAAGTCCCACTTGTTAACCACAATCACCAGAGCCCGCCCGGCATCGAGCACTTCCCCCGCGAGGGCTTGATCCTGCTTGGTCACACCATCAACGGCGTCAATGACTAAGAATACCACATCGGAGCGCTCCATCGCGGCTTGTGTGCGCACGCTGGAGAAATATTCGACAGGACTATCGACTTTGCGTTTCATGCGTAGACCCGCGGTATCAGCGAGACGGAACTTGAGCAGTTCGCCATCCTTATGCTGGTAATCCAGGTCGAGCTCCACGGAATCGCGCGTAGTGCCTGGCACGTCGCTCACGATCAAACGGGTGGATTTCAAGAGCCGGTTACCAATGGAAGACTTGCCCACATTAGGACGACCCAGCAACGAAATACGAATACGCTCCGACTGGTCGGCTCCACTGCCTTCGGGCTTGGGGCCTAGTTTCTCATCGATCACAGCTTCGAGTTCAGTAATCCCACGGCCATGTTCAGCGGAAACCAGCAAGGGCTCTCCGAGGCCAAGGCGAATGAATTCGTCAGCGGCCGATTCGTGTTCTTCCAAGTCAACTTTGTTGGTGACCAAAACCACTTGCTTGCCATAACGACGCAACTTCTGCGCCACGATTTCATCAAGTGAGGTAATTCCTTCGCGAATATCGACAACAAAAAGAATAATAGAGGCTGCTTGTATCGCAAACTCTACTTGTTCCTCGGCAGCTACCGAAATCTTCTTCGGCGTCATATCGAGCTCCATGCCGATGCCGCCAGTGTCGAGCAGCACATAGTCGTCGCGCACTTCGGTGGAAATTAGGTCGCGAGTGACTCCGGGCATATCATGCACGATAGACATGCGTTTACCGCAAAGCCGATTAAAGAGACGGCTTTTCCCGACATTAGGGCGCCCCACGAGGGCGACGGTTCTGGATGGATCGATCATATTTATTAGGGAGCGAGAGCCGAGTAGGCTCTCGCTCGTTATTTTGAATTAATACAGTAAATTGCGCCGCTGGCCAGCCTAGGTTGAGACAGCTGAGCGGGGCCATGGCGCGGATAGAAAGATTAAGCCCGTTTGCTTAATTTTTCAACATAGCGTTCGACACGGTCGGTGGCTTCGATGATGCGTTCGTAACTGGTAGAGAAGCTAGCGCGGGCAAAACCTGCGCCACTGGGACCAAAAGCAGTGCCTGGCACCACTGCGACTTCCTCTTCATCTAGCAAGCCCTTGCAGAAGCTCAAGGAATCCAGACCGGTGGACTGGATCGACGGGAAGGCGTAAAAAGAGCCCTTGGGCGAGTGACAGTCCAAGCCTGCTTCATTAAAACGCCGCACGATAAGGTCGCGACGGCGGTGATATTGCTCTTTCATCTTCGCCACCGCAGGTGCGCCGTTTTTGAGTGCTTCAATGGCAGCCTCTTGCGAAAGAATGGGCGCACAGAGCATGCTATACTGGTGCACCTTCATCATGGCCTCAATCAATGGCTTTGGACCACATGCATAACCAATGCGGAAGCCCGTCATCGCAAATGCCTTAGAAAAGCCATGTAAGAAGATGGTGCGCTCTTGCATGCCTGGCAGCGAGGCGATGCTGGTGTGCTCGCCTTCAAAAGTCAGCTCCGAATAGATTTCGTCGCTGATGACCAGCAAGTCTTTTTCGATCGCAAACTTTGCGAGGCGCTCCAATTTGGCGCGCTCCGTCACCCCACCGGTAGGGTTGGTGGGGAAATTGAGCATCAGTACCTTACATCCGGGCTCCCAAGCAGCTTCGACTCGCTCGGGATCGATCCCGAACTGATCCTCGGCAGAAGTGCCAACCGCAATGGGCTGAGCATGCGCCAACACGATGCTCGGGCTATAGGAAACATAGCACGGCTCGTGATAGAGCACTTTATCACCGGGATTGAGCACCGCACGCAGCGCAATATCCAAGGCTTCCGAGACTCCAACCGCCACCAAAACATCCGTTTCGGGATGATAGCTTATGCCGAAATTATTCTCAACGTAGCTGCTGATCTCACGACGCAAACGAATCAGGCCGAGATTATCCGTGTAACTCGTCTTCCCCTTCTCGAGTGCAAAAATAGCAGCCTCTCGGATGTGCCAAGGCGTCACAAAATCGGGCTCGCCGATACCAAGTGAGATCGCCTGCGGCATGGCCGCAACAATCGAAAAGAAATCGCGAATACCCGAACGCGGCAGACCCGCTACGTGGTCGGCTACAAAATGTTGACCATTATCACTCATTATGGGCTGACAGCTGGTTTATCTTCGCGCTCGCTGGGCGAAAGTAATAAATAGCCCTGCTCCTTATACGCACGCAGCATGAAGTGCGTGGCCGTAGAAAGCACACCTTCCACGGTAGAGAGACGCTCGGACACAAAAGAGGCAACTTCGCGTAAGTCCTTACCTGCCGCAAATACTAGCAGATCGTAGCCGCCTGACATCAGGAAGCAGGACTCAACCGCATCAAAACGAGCAATACGAGTCGCAAGGCGATCAAAGCCACCATCGCGCTCGGGGCTAATCTTCACCTCGATCACCGCGCGTACGACATTTTCTTGCGCTCGATCAGGATTGAGCACGGGGCGCCAGCCGAGGAAAATTTCTTCGGCTTTTAGGCGTGTTAATTCGGCTTCGATCTCAGACTCGGACATGCCGAGCACCTGCGCCATTTGGGCAGTATTGAGATGCTCACCTTCGAGGAGCAATTGCAGGACGGAACTCATAAGCGCGCGAGTAAAGCGGGATTCTCACAAAAAGCAATTGTGCAAACGAGCGAATTTTTGCCCCCCTTTCGCAGCCACCTTGCGCGGCTCCGAAAAACAAGCAGAACGTTTCCCAGCCTCCACTCACCTACGCTCATCTACGCTCATCTACGCTCACCTACGCTAAGCAGCTCTCAATTTCTGAAGCTAGCGTCTGCACTGCATCGAGTAGCGCAGCGGCATCGCCCTCTAATTGATCAATGTCCTCGGCACGACAAGTGACCTCTAAGTTTTCGGCGAGATTCATACAGTTCTCGCAAGCAAAAATTCCAGCCACTCCTTTTAGACTGTGCGCGACAAAAAAACAGTCTTTAAACGATTTTGCTTTAACCGCCTCTTTCAATTTCTCCATGTCCTTGGGCAAGGAGTTTAAAAATATCGGCGCCGTCGCAATAACGTCCTCTCGATCCTCATCCTGCATTGCTTGCAGCCGAAGTTTGAAGGCACTTGGCTCACTTGGCTCATTTGAGGCGCTAGATTGAGCTTTTGAGTGATTGAACTCAAAGTCGTCACTCGCGGAGCAGCATTCAGGATGAGCCAAGCTGGCATCTTCCAAAACTTGCTTGAGCACCTCCACACGAAAGGGCTTCGGAATATAATTATCCATGCCTGCATCGATACAAAGCTCTCGATCTCCTTTCATGGCATGTGCCGTCATTGCAATAATATACTGCCGCGGCAAACGACTCGCAGCTTCATGAGAACGGATCACACGCGTGGCCTCATAGCCATCCATCCCGGGCATTTGAATATCCATCAAAATGCAATCAAAAGCCTCTTGCTGCACCATTTCGACTGCTTTATGTCCGTTTTCAGCTAAGGCGACAGTATGCCCCAGCTTCTTCAAACGACGAAAAGCCAGATCTTGATTGATCGGATTATCCTCCACTAGCAGGATGTGTAAGGACTTATTCGTTTTTGCGACTTCGTAGGGAGGGCGCGTCGGCAAGCGCCCACTCGCCCCCGCCACTTCGAAGGTTTCGAGAATGACCTCTTGTAAAGTCGCCCGCTTGACGGGTTTCGACAAAGCACGCGACACACCAATCTCCTTAGCGCGCTCCGACTCCTGCTGATTCAACGAGGAAGACAGTAAAATCACTTCAGTCGTACGCAAATCCGAGCGTGAACGCACTAAGCTCGCAAAGTCCAAACCACTCAAGCCGGGCATTTGCTGATCGAGTAAGATCAGGCGATAGGCATCGTCCACCCGTATTGCTTCTTCCAACGCAGCGAGGCCGGATAAGCCATCGTGCACAACGTGGCTGCGATACCCCCAAGCGGCACACATTTGTTGATAAAGATCACAATTGGTATGATTGTCGTCAACGATCAACACCCGCAAGCCAGCCAACTCGGCATTGAAAGGAACCACTTGTGCACCCGAGTTCCTCGTAAGTTGGAATGGAACTTCAAACTGAAAACATGCACCCTGCCCGAGCTCACTGCTAACATTGACAGTCCCCTCCATCAAACGAACCAATTCGCGACAAATCGAAAGCCCCAAACCGCTACCTCCGTATTTACGGGTGGTTGACATATCCGCTTGGGTGAAGCTGTTAAAAATCGCATCTTGACGATCTTTGGAAATACCGATGCCAGTGTCGCTCACTGAAAACAAGACACGCACTTGCTCCTCTTGTAAGTCAATCACCTGCGCACGCAGCACAATTTCACCCGTATCCGTGAACTTCACAGCATTGCCTACTAAATTATAGAAGACCTGCTTCACACGAGTTGGATCTCCTAACATATACTCGGGTAGCTCGGCATCATAACTCACGACCAGCTCCAAGCCCTTCGCGCGCGTAGCAGGCGTAAACTCCTCAGCGACAGACTCGATCAAATTACGTGGGCTGAAATTGAGACTCTCCAGATTGAGTTGACCGGCCTCTATTTTAGAAAAATCGAGCACATCATTCACCAAGCTCAATAGAGTCGTGCCACACTGCAGAACGGTATCGAGGTAGCCACGCTGCTCGATATCCAGAGCAGTTTCACCACACAGCTCAGAAGCCCCAATAATACCATTGATCGGCGTACGAATCTCGTGACTCATGGCCGCTAAGAAATCGCCCTTAGCACGGCTGGCCTCATGGGCTTCAGCAATCGCACTGCGTAATTCTGACTCGGTGCGTTTCAAATCACTAATATCGCGCGCGACACTGAGCGAGCCAATAATGACACCTTCATCGCTGCGCACAGGCACAGTCGTCAACTGCAACCAATGTTTAGTACCATTTTGAAAAACAAAAAGTGACACCTCGTTGACGACCGGTTTCCCGGTCTCGATCATCCGCATATCAAGCGACTTCATCCAGGCCGCACTTTTAACAGAGACGAAATCTTCAATCTTGGTATCCACGCTGGGGCTGTATCCACTCACGGCCACCGCCGAACGAAACGCCTTATTCGCGAGAATAAAGTTCCCCTTCAAGTCGCGAAAGAACACATACTCCAAGGTATTATCCAACAGTACGCGCAACATATTCAACTCGCTGCGACTACTGAAGCGCACCTCTTTATTTACCAAGGGGTGCTCCAACACATAAAGCCAAACTTGGTCCGAGTCGTTCGACAAGCGCTCCAAAACAACTTCTACAGAACTAATCCCGTGTTTATTCGTTTGCGGATAGATACGCCCCGTCCACTTTCCCCCGGGTTTCAAAGACACGATCTTGACCTGAAAAGGTTCTTCAACCGAAAGAGTAAACAACTCTCCAGCAGCCAGCCCCTCGCGACAGCCATATACCACCCCCATCGTATCGTTCGCAGCGACAACTCGACCTGTGCTATACGAAAACACAGCGATGCCCCACGGACAATGAGCCGGTAATGAAATAAGGGGCTTTGAAGCTGCTGGCATTTAAGTAGGAGTAAATCAACGTAGTTTCCCAATACTAGGACACATGGCCAATAAGGATATTACCTTAGCTAAATCAAGTCTAGATCTAGATTAGGAACGATGCATATGGCATTCTAGGGACAATAAATCAACATAGAAGATCCATTAATAGGGCAAATAAGCAAAGCGCTCACTCAAAACTTCATCCGAACAAGCGAAGCACAAGCGCTAAGACTAAATAAAATTAAGCCTGCAAAAAGTGCGCAATATTTTGCCACACTCCATCGCCGCCATCTTCAAGAATGTAGTGCCCATGCTTCGAGTAAACGCACGACTCCGCCTGAGGAAAGAATTCCTTAAAACGCTCATGGAAGCGCATACTAAAACAAAAATCGCGCTTGCCCCAAACCAACTGGATCGGCTTACCTGCGAGTTTCGCCAAGCCCGTCTCCACATCGACTAAGCTCTGGTAAGAACGATGAGACGCACTCAATGGAATGTCTTTCACAAAGTTCCAAACTGCCACCCTATCACGCCAGTTACGATACGGCCACAATAAGCCGCGCTTCGCCGTGGGAGTAAGTGGTGTCTTGGCCGCCATCGTCGCGGCGGGCCCGGCAAACCCATTCAGCGCACGAATCACAAACTCTCCCACGAAGGGCACTTTAATCGCCGCGATTCGAAAAGGTATGCGCTTAGAACGAAATGCACCGGTATTCAGCAGCACCAACTTCTCGAGTGCATCGGGTCGGCGCCCCGCGACGCCGCAACCAATCGCACCGCCCCAGTCGTGCACGACTAGACTGAATTGCTCAATCGCCAAATGGTCGAGCAGTTCTTCGACATCCTCAATGCGCTGCTGCAAAGTGTATTTATAATCCTGCGGCTTATCCGAAAGGCCACAACCGATATGGTCCGGCACAATACAGCGATAGCCAGCGGCCTGCATAGTCTTCACCAAGTTGCGGTAGTAAAACGACCAAGTGGGATTGCCATGCAACATGAGCACCACAGGGCCAGTGCCCTCATCCAAGTAGTGCATGGTCGCACCAGACTTAAGATCGAACTCGTTACTCGCAAAAGGGTACTCTAAGCGTACATCAGCGGGAAGTTGGGTTGCGCGTGCGACAGTCATGATTGGGGCCACTCCACGGCCATCATTATACTACTTAAACCACTGCCAATTCCTAGCAGTGCGGCCTTTTGACCTGGGCTGTAAGCGCCCTGCTCCATTGCAGTCGCTAGCGTGATCGGACACGAAACCGAGCCGACATTGCCCAGCGTTTCAAAAGTGGTAAAATCTTTACTGAGGTCCAGCTCCAACGCCTTGAATAATTCACGCGTGTGCGCTTTGCCCACTTGGTGGGTAATCACTCGGTCCGGGGTGTCTGCGGTCCAGCCCGTGGCGGCCACAAATTGCGCCCAAGCACGAGTCGCCACGGCAATGCCCGCGACTAGCAGCTCCTCCGAATCAGTCAACATCTCCAAAGCATCGCCCGCGCTGTCCCCCTGACAGAGAGCATTGTGCGATGTATCCGTCTCCACCACAGCTGCCGTCATTAATGGACAGGACTTAGGCGCGAGCTCCTTGCGGCAAAGCACCGCTGCCACCGAACCGGCCCCAATCGTTAAATTGGCAAAATACGGCTTAATCGACTGACGTGTCAGCTCGGGATTGAGCAACTGCTGCAAGGTGTTCTCCACTAAAGGACGCCCATTCTCGCCGGAGCAAATCAAAGCGCGCTCAATCTGCCCACTCTCAATCATGCTGCCGGCCACCACCATGGCATTCAGAAAACCAAGACAGGCATTGGACACATCAAAAATTTGAGTATGACCCGGCAATTTCAGCAAGCCGTGCACATAGGCCGCCGTGGCAGGCTCCAGACGGTCGCGGCATACTGCGGAATGAATCAAAAGGTCGATTTGCTCGCGTCCAAATGAGGACTGCGCCAAGGCCGCTTCACCAGCTTGCGCCGAAGCGACGGATGCCGGCGTACCGGCCGGATAAAAACGGCGCTCCTTGATGCCTGTCATCAGCTCCAAGCGCCCTTCGGGCAGGCGTAAGCGCTGATAGACGGGGGCCAGCTTCGCCTCCACATCCGCCGAGGTCCAAACCTCATCCGGGAGCGCATACGCGATTGATTCGATGGCTACATGTTTAAAATTCACAATATAGGAGATACGCCAAGCGGGATAGGCGTTGCGAGTGAAAAGTTAGGAAACCATGCGTGTCAGGCAATCGGCGCGATATAATAGCGTCCGGAAATGCCTTCGATATCGTGATGATAATAAAAACTACCTGGGTCTGCTGCCTGTATACTCGCGACCATTTGCGGCAGCTCCTCATGCGTAATAATAGTCCGCACAATATGGCGCATTTCCCCGCGGTGCCCCCCAGTGCCCTCATGCACCGTATAGGTGCGGTGTGCCGATGCAGCAGTGATCGCATCTCCCACCGACTTAAGCTCGTTGGTGATGATCACAAGCATAGTGATCTTAAATTTCTTATAGAGATTATTCAGCGTTTCTGCCGACGCGAAGATATAGATGCAGGTATACATCAATGTGTTCACTACCAACTCAAACTCACCATTCTTGATGAGGTCCATATTCAGACCAAAGGTCGTAGAGATCACCGCCGCAATAATCGCGATCGAGCCAACAGGTTTCAAATATTTGGAAGCATAATACGCGCCCAAAATATCTTCGTCCCCAGTAGAGCCACGATGGGTAAAAGCCATCGCTTTAGCCACACCAGCCAGCAAGCCACCAAAAAGCACTAATATAATGCGCTCATTTGATGGATCGGGATCCGCAAATCGCAGTTCCGGCAAACAGGCTAGAGCCAACACCACCACCGACACCACCACCAAAGACCTTAGCGCAAAGACTCGACTCACGTGCGCAAAAGCAAAGCTCAGTAGTGCAGCTTGAAACACCATATAAAGAATGATGAACAGCCAATAGCTATCGTAGTAGTAGGAAAGCGCAGTCGCGATGCCCTCCGTGCCCGTCAAAATGACTTTTGACGGTAACACGAAATACTTCAAGGCGACTGCATACAGCACCCCTGCCAACACAAGAATGCCGTAGTCAGTCAATAAACGCCGCATGGAAGACAAACTAAGACGTCGCGCTTGGATCTACATCGGCCCCTGAAGAAGCGGATGACTGCTGTGAGGCATCCGAAACTTCCGTAGACTCCTTTTTCGCTACGGCCGGAGCCTGAGCTGCTGGCTTCGGCTTACGCACCCGCGCTTCCTTAGGCTTCGCCTCCGGCATTGGCGGCGCAGCAAAAAGACGACCATCCCCGTATTCGGTCACATAGCCTTCGGTAATCAACCAGCGCAAATCCAGCATCAACTGCCCAAGCTTCTTCTCGTCCTCAGCGCTCAAAGCAACCTTAGGAGTGGCATCTGTCGAAGCGGTGGCACCTTCAGCTAAGGCGGGCGCAGACTGCTCTGCCTCTGCCCCTGCAGACTGCTCTGCCTCTACAGACTGCGACTTAAGCTCGGCCGACTCAGTAGAATCGGCTGCGACAGCCGATTCCGCAGCTTGGGCAGTTTCAGCTGACTGGGCGGCCTGAGCCTCGGCTTCGCTTTTAGCCTTTGCAGCCGCTTCCACCTCCGCCTCGGTCATCTTAAGCGCTTCTGGCTTCTGCTTTTCTGTATCGATGCCAATGTATTCTTTCGGCAACTTAGATGCAGGCATGTCCGGATGCTTTTCAATAAACTCGATCAAATCACGTATCGAAATAGTAAATGATGTTTGGCTATCACGGAATTTACGTTTCACCGCGCAGACATAAGAAACTCCCTTGGAGCCCTTCTTATACACTGCGAACTTGTGGCGACGTAAGCGTCCACGAATATTATTCGCCGAATCCAGCGGGAAGTGCTTTTGACTTTCGACATACGCTTCCACCGAGCGACGGATGTCTCCCTGCGGTAAACGCTCAATATCGCGCCCCGCAAAGCGAATCGTCTCCCCCGAGCCGACGACTTTATCTTTACGATGCTGTAATAGGAAGTGGCGTGCCGCCTCTAAGCTCTCAAACGCTTCAGGCTCGCCTTCTTGACGATCCTTGACCGTATAACGCGCCCCCTTCTTCATCGATTCGAGCCATGCATCAATTTGCTCCTGCTCTTTGACCCCCTCCAACTTGGAAGTAAAGCGCTCAAACGACATGCCAGTGATGCGTGCGGCATAGTGACGTTGTAAAAACTCCTGATATCGGTGATAATTTGGCGGCCCGATCAGCTCACCCGTAATCGTGCAGCGACTGATCATTTGAAAATTCCCCTTAGGCGGATCTATTTCGATTTCTTCGATATCAAAGAAAAGATCGAGGTGATTCGAAATCACATAATTGATCGCTTCTTCTTCGCTTTCGAAAGGCAGGTGCCCCGGCACTGAATAATAGAGCTGTGGCGCTTCGCCGCTCTTTGTGGGCTTAGGCGAAATGACTACAATGTAACGATCTGGCTTCTCCAACAACAAATGCGCGATATCGAAAAGCTGATAGGTACGCGCACTGGAGCGTAGGCGATTAATTAAAGCCTCAAACGCCTCGTCCTGCGGATAGAGGTCGACCTTCACAGTAGGCTCAAAAGGAGCTGGCGCGCCATAACGAGCACCACGTCCCTCGCGTCCCCCACGTTCCCCACGAGCATCGCGCCCACGGCCGCCCTCGCGGTCGTCTCGGCGTCCACGAGCGCCACCGCCACCGGAACCACGGCGATCAAAACCACCACGCTCGCCCGATCCACCAGAACCACCAGAACCACCAGCTGCACCGGAACCACCAGGTCCACCCGAGCGTCCCCGAGGCGCACCACCTGAACGACGATCCCGTGAGCCACCGCCGCGCTTAGCTTTGCCCCCCTTGCCCGAAGAATCGTAATTCTTTTGACGAGTTGGTTTAGCATTTTCATCGGCCCAGTTGGGTCCGAAATCAAGGCCGGAGAGTGCGTTTAGGTCGAGTGCTTGTTTAGGAGCCTCTGGTTTGTTTTTTACTGGTTTTTCAGCCATAACGGTCTGGGATAAACGCGCCAATTGAAGCTTGGGCACGTGAGTTAGTTTGATGAATGCAGAGTTGATAGGGGAAAATTTTTCAAGATACAAGCATGTGAACTGTCTTTTTTGTAAGAAAAATTCTATTTTTTTGAAATTTGTGATTGATCTACAAAAAAACACACGTATCACCTTCGAACTTCGCTACGAAAACGTAGTCCATCGGTCGAGTGGTGGAATTGGCAGACACGCATGATTAAGGGTCATGTGCCGCGAGGCGTGAGGGTTCAAGTCCCTCCTCGACC